>PLDF01000307.1 GCA_003135055.1 Bryobacterales bacterium
GGCCGATGCCGAGGATCGACCGCCCCAGTACCTGCCCGCCGAGCGCGCGCGGATGGATCACTGTCCCCACGTCGGCGTACGCCAGGAAGTCCACGATGTAATACTTGCCGGTCTCGACATCCACTTCGATTTCGGCGAAGCTTGCCACGTAGGAATGCGTCATGCCGTCGCGCGGGTACTTGTCTTTCGCCGCCGCCACCAGTCCTTGCCCGGCCAGAGCCGCCACGGACGCTTTGGTCACCTTGTTGACGTCGGCTGGCGCTTCATGGCCGTCATATTTGCCGCCGAGTTCGATAGCCCGCTGGGCGGCCTGCGCCAGAGTCATGCCGGCGGAGCCCTTGCGGAAGACTCGCTCGTTCGCGACCGTGTAGTCCTCCGGTGTGCCTCCCAGGCTCTTCGCGGCGATCTCCTGCAGTTTCTGCCTGCCATCCATCGCCACGGCGTGAGCGGCTCGAGTCATCGCGTGCGTGGTCTGGCTGCCTCCGGACACGCACGTGAACGGAAGATGCTTCGACGTGTCGCCCCAGACCACGTCGCATTTCTCCCAGGGGACGCCGAGAACTTCCGCGCCGGCACGGTGGACATCGATCACCGATTCCGTTCCCAGGTTTCCGATTCCGGACTGGAAGCGCACCCGGCCATCGGGCGTGATGACCAGGAGCCCGTCAAAACCGACGGTGCCGCCGACGTAGCAACTCAGCGATACACCCATACCGCGTACCTTCGAGCCGATTCGTTTGGGATTCCGCGCCACCCTGCCTTGCCAGTCGAATTTCTCTGCGCCCCGCTGCAGCGCATCCTTGAGAAACGCGCTGGTGGCGTGCTGCATTTGGCCCTGTACCAGAGGCCCATATTGCGCTTTGCCTTCCGGACAGTTGATGTAGCGGATCGCGACCTGGTCGAGCCCCAGCTTTCGCGCCGCCTTCGCGATGATTGGTTCGATGATCGTAATTCCCTGCATCCCGCCGGGCGAGCTCTGCGCGCTGCGCGGCGGTGTGTTCGTCAGCACGGTCACGCCGCGCCAGCGCATTGCCTGCGGCTGATACAGAAGCGAGACCATGTGTCCCGACGTCGGGGAGTCGCCCTGCGCGTCATAAGGACCGTTGTCCGAAATCACGAACATATCGAGCGCGAGGATCCGTCCTTCTTTGGAAAAGCCGACCTTCATTCGCCCCTGAAAGCCGGGCCGCGCACGTCCGATGAAAGTCTCCTCCTCGCGGCTGATGCGCATCATCACGGGGGCATTGGCCTTCTTCGCGAGCAGCGCAGGAATAATCATGGTGACGCCGCCGGTGATCTTGCTGCCGAATCCGCCGCCGGTGTATTCGCTGATGAAGACGACTTTCTCCGCATCCATGTTCAGCCATCGCGCGATCGCCGGCCGGGTTTGGGCGGTGCTCTGGGTTCCGGAGTGAATGTACACTTTACCGTTCTGCCAGTAAGCCATTGCGCCGCGCGGTTCGAGGGTCTGGTGGCTGACATCCGGAGTTACGAACGTCTCGTCGAGCACCAGAGCGGCGTTCTTGAAACCTGCCTCGACATCGCCATACGACCATTCGTCTGGCGTTTTGCCCATCGGCAGACGGCCGTCTTTGGCTTCGGCGAAGTCCCCCTCAGTCCATTTCAGTTCCTCCACCGCGGGCCCTGTAGCGCCTGGCGGCGTCGTCCAGATGTTGCCGTCAGTTCTAGGGTTTGGGCCCCCCGGGTGCAGCGTATCGAGCGGATCGACCACAAACGGAAGCGGCTCAAAGTCGATGCGGATTTTTTCAATAGCTTCGGCGGCTGTCAGTTCGTCCACGGCCGCCACGGCGAGAACCGGTTCGCCTTGATACACCGGCTCCATGGTGAGCCCTCGCTCGCCCCACTTGCTCGCCTTGATCACCGTNNCGGGCATCGCCAAAGCTTCGCGGGCATCGATATGTCTCACTCGGGCATGTGGCAGCGGACTGAGCAACAGCTTGCAGAACAGCATGCCTTCAGCGCGGAAGTCTTCGGCGTATTTCGACCGGCCCGTGACCTTGGCCAGCAAGTCGGCAGTCACGTAGTTCTTGCCGATCAGCTTGTATTGAGATCCGTATACACGCTCTTTGGAAGCTTCAGGCATGGTTCGCGATCCTCATATTTTCCGCGCCGCGCATCATCGCGGTGAGGATCTTGTCGTAGTCCTGACATCGGCACAGGTTCCCCGAAATACCGTGCGCCAGCTCCAACCTGGTGGGGTTTGGGTTTGTCTTGAGAAACCCCACCGTAGCCATGAGGAATCCCGACATACAAAACGCGCACTGGAATCCCTGCTCGTCGATTACGCCCTGCTGAACGGGATGCAGAGTTCCGTCTTGGTTCGCGAGTCCTTCGATGGTCACGACGTTCCGGCCTCGCACCGTGTGTGTGAGCACCGAGCAGGAGTAATGCGGCACGTCATCGATCAGCACCGTACAGGCCCCGCATTCGGCGCGGTCGCAACCCAGCTTAGTTCCGGTTAGTCCTAACTTGTAGCGCAGGGTCCACGCCAGCGTTTCCTGCTTCATTACGTCGGCCCGGCGAACTTGCCCGTTGACGTTTAGGCTAATGAGCCGCTCGCCGGATCCGCCGATGCCGTGGACGGTGGAGCCTCGGAACAGGTAGCTGGCTGAGCCGACGGCCGCGCCCGCGCCGATGACTCCTTGGATGAATCTGCGCCTCGAAACCGCCTTTGGCGTGTTCCCGAGAATCCTCAAATTTGAATGATCGGACATATGAAGAATCCTCCAGTTTGACGAATCGGATCCTAGTGATTCCCGTTCGCCGGACTGCTTTGCCAGCATTCATCCGGCAGATTGACCACGATAGGCTCTGGCGTGCTTCTGACCACCACCCCGGTAAATTCCGAATCTTCCGAAAGGCCGACCTCTTTGTGAGGGCGATACGCGGGGACGTATACGAAATCTCCCGGTTGTGCCGTGGCTGAGAATTCCCCGCGGCGCCCCCAACGGATCAGGCAGGCGCCGGCCAATACGTAGACAACCGTGTCCTGTTTTCCGTAATGACGAATCGCCGTATGGCCCCCGGCCGCGACGGTGAACAATCCTCCCCACATCGAGGACGGAATCCCGTGCTCGCGGGTGATCGCGGCAACCCTGTGCGAACCGGGCGCTTGTGCGGTAGCTTCACTGAATGCTTCGCGTCGTACAACCCCGATCGCATGTCCGTTCTGAAAAATCCTATCTGTCATCTGTCACCTCAGGCTTGCAAACGGAGCGCCAGTCTTAAGTTGACTTGCCTCCGGCCGATTCAGTCAAAAGTCTGTCCACTAGTCGTCGTCTCCTGTCGGCCGGCCGACGTTCCGCAGACAGTGAGACTGGCGCTGCCACCGATGGGCGTCGTTCCTTTGCCCTGCGCGCCAAGGGCTGACGGCTCCATAGGAAACCTTATAGAGGCGTCACGACCGCTTCCTGTTTGGGGATGCTATCCAGCATCGACATCGTCACTCCGAGATGCTGATTCATCAGCAGGTGCGGCGTATGCGCCATCCACTCCGCCAGGGAGATGTCCTGGTATTCGCTGCTCCTGAACATCTCGATAAACACCAGATCCGAGTCGCCGGTGTTCTCGATGTAATGCGGATTGGAAATCGGGATGTAACCAACGTCCCCTTCCTCGAAATCCATGGTGCGGGCGGTGGACCCGGCAGCGAAAACGCTCATCCGTCCCTTGCCGGTGATGTAGTATTGCCATTCATCCGCGTTGGGATGCCAGTGCAATTCACGCAGTCCGCCCGGCTTCAGGGTGACGATCGCGGCGGAAATCGGGGTCACGGGGAAAATCTTGGAATCGATGATCTTCACTTCTCCGCCGCGCGTGACCTTGGTGGGCTTCATCGCGCTGGCCTTGAAGTCGAAACGCTTGGGCACGGTCCCGGTCCCTTTCGCCGCCTCGGTCTGCTCCGCGTGCAGGTCGCCGGGAAGAGCCGCTTGAAAGATGAACAGCTCTTTTTGGGGAACCGCGTCAAAGGTCGATTGCGGCACATCGAAGTTCTTCGCAAGAACTTCCTTGGGCGTATGCGAAAGCCAGTCGGTAATCAGGAATGTGTGGAACTCGTCGAAGTTTCCATCGTCGAATACCAGCAGGAATCGGCAGCCGCCCGGGCCCAATCCCTGAATGGAATGCGGCACTCCGGGCGGGAAGAGCCACAAGTCCCCCTCGCCCACGTCGCTGACGAAACTCTTGCCGTCCTTGTCCACCGCGGTAATACGCGCGTTGCCGTTCAGCATGATGGCCCACTCGGCTTCCACGTGCCAGTGGAGCTCGCGCACTCCGCCGGCCGTGAGCCGCATTTCCACGCCCGCCATGGTTGTCGAAATCGGCAATTCGCGCGCCGTAACCTGGCGGGTCCAACCGCCGCTTAGCACGCGCTTGCGGGCGAAGGAGAAGGGATACTTGAACGGCTTTACGGTGCCGCTGTCGGTGGGCGGAGACCATTCGGAATCCGGATTCTCCGCGGCCAGGGGCCGGTTTTGCGGTCCGGGATCGCTCTCGTTCGGAGCCGTATGCTTAGCCGTCTGCTGCGCGTTCGCCGTTCTCACTCCCGCCATCGTGATGGTGGCGGCGGCGAGGGCCGCGGAGCCTAGCCCAAAAACATCTCGTCTACTTATCTTCTTCTCGTCATTTTCAATGTCAGACATAGTGTCTCCTTTCAATTTGAAGCGGCCTGTCTTCAGGCGCCTTCCCCCCATTTCCGACATCCATCAAAACACATAAGTTAAATAAGAAAAGGGGTAATTGTAGTCCTTGCCTTGTGTAGCTTCATTCAAGTACTGGCCAGTAAACAAATGACAAAAACCGAAACCATAGCTTACGTGGCGGTTTTGCTTATATTCCGCGATCAAGTCGAGTTCCGATCCGAGATGGCTGCTTGTAGCTCCCGGGTGTGCGGCGATGGAGATAGCGCCACTCGAGGCATACACCGCATCGTTTCTCGTCGCCAGCCAGAAATCGTCCAAAATCTCCGTTAGCGTCCACTTGTTTCCAACCTTTTCGTCAACGCCGGCGCGGATGTCCTGGATGTTTCTCCAGCCGAATTGATCGGCGAAGTCCATCTTGTCGTGAGCGGAAGGATATATCTGGTCGTGCGTGCCCCAGGTGTCTCCGTTTGGGTTCTTGTTGCCCGAGGCGTAATTGTACTCGGCAAATATTCTCGGATGGATGCGCGCTTCCTGGAAGGTATAGCCAGCGTTCCAGTGCCCGGCCCAAGCGTCGATGGTATCGTGCCCCAGCGATCCGGTTTGCTTGTTCATTTCGACGTCGTAGTCGAAATTGTCAGGTAGCGTGCCGGCCACCCGAGCCCCTCCCGTCACCTCATTGAGATGCCCTCGGCCTTCGGTTTCTGGCAGCTCCGCGAGACTGGGAGCAACTCGCCATAACAGATAGGGCTCGATCGATGTGTTCCGGAGAAGATGCGTGAAGCTGCTGTAGATTCCGTAGAAATTGTTGCCTTCAATGTGGTGGTCGATCTGGCCGTCGACAGCGTAAATCACCGATGCCGCGAAGACGCTGATGTTGACGCCAGAGTGGTGGATGTCGGCTCTAACGGTATCGAACGTCCGCCCCATGTTCAGCCAGTCGGAAGGCCCGATGACTCGCTCGTCGCCAAAACTGAACATCTGGCGTCCGCCGACCAGATCGAACCAGCCTTCGGACGAGTTGCCAAGCTCCACATAAGCCTCCCGAATATCCCAGATGTCTTGGTAGGGAGGCGCGGTGGCTACATGGTGGTTGAAAAAGACCCGCGAATCCTGTGTCACTCCGACTAACTTGAGCCAGCTCGTGGGCTGGATGTAAACGCCCACGCGGAGCTGAGTCAAGTCGTACACGTCGTTGATGGGGGCGTAGGCGAGTCCATCCTGGCTTTCAACTCGATCGCGAAACTGTCCGCCGAATTGGATCCAGTGGGGAAGGAACTCGTTTAGTCTGGTGATAGGGTACAGCCACTCGTCGGGATTAGGTCCCGATACGCGTAGGTCTGAAGCTGCGTGAGCTCCCCCGGGAGTATCGGGTTGGAAGGAGTTGGCAGGGGAGTTCGCGCCCTGCTGAGCTCCGGCGTTACCGAGGAGCACAGCGCTCAAAAACAGAAAGCGTCCGACACCTCTTCGGTTGCGTTGCGGATGTTCCTTGAAACTTCTTGCCTTCGTGGTGCTCATATTGATCCTAAGAACAGCAATCCTGGTTCCACCGCGCGTTGTTTAATCCGCCTGGTTTTCCGATACTTCCCGGGCCAGCCGAGTCCATATTTCGACCTGAGTGACCCCCAGTCGCCGGAGTTCTGGGGCGAAGGGAAAAGCCTCCAGGAACGTGCGAGTGGAATTCATTATCGTACCGAAGAGGATGAATCGCTGCGTCGGGGCGGAGCAGATCGAGAGGACGGACCGGCCCGCGTGTGGGACAGACAATCCGGCCTCTCTGGGGAGAGCGTTCGGCTGGCTGGACCCGCTAAGAATTGGGCCGCGCCACAAGCCGAAGATTGCCCCCCCGATCAGATCCTTCAGGCAGTCAATTCTTAAGGGAGGCACGACAGGCTGACACGCTCGAACCCTTGTGATGCCCGGAGTGCGCTGGCGCGCCCCGTGAAAGGGCGACCTCAGCGCCTGAATTTCGCAGCCATCGGTGATGACTACATCCGCCCGGCGATCTCCGCCAGGAGCCACGTTTGTCGCTCGGTCTGGTCGATCCATACTTCGATCATGCTCGTGCTGGCGACATCCTTGTAACGCCCGCAAATCTCGTGCGTCAAGCGTAGGAATCCCGTCAGACGCCGGCTGTCTGTAAGCAACTCGCTGAGCATATCGTCCGGGTTGACGACGTCGTTGTTGTTGTCCGCCAGTCGCTGATGCCGGGATATCTCGCTGATGGAATGAAGAGTAGCTCCGCCGATCTTTCGCGCCCGCTCGGCGATTTCGTCAGTCATAGCGAACAGTTGGTCGCCCTGCTCGTCCAGCAATAGATGATAGTCCCGGAAGTGGCGTCCGCTCATGTGCCAGTGGAAGTTCTTGGTTTTCAGGTACAGCGCGAAGACGTCTGCCAGCAGCCCACGGAGTGCGCTCGGTGATCTCCACAACTCCACCGCGGCTGAGTTCGAGTCCCCACTCTGCCTGATCTTCAACCTTGAGAGTCTCGCTATTGTTCATAATCGTTTAGTCCTTTCCGTTCGACCCACAGGTTAAGAGCAATCCAACCGCCGATCTATGAGTTCGCACTCAAGAAATTTAACTCCTGGTCCCCAGCGAACCAGTCAGCAGTATGGCATCGATAGCCTGCCAGGTCATACCGATGGTCACCTCAAGGCGGGCTCGCACGTTTTCCTCCTGGGGTGAAGGTCCCATGCCGACTGGTGCGGCAAGTGCTCTCAAAGGCAGAAGATTCTCGTATCTGTTGTCGCAGTGCCACCACATGCACAAAGGATATGTGCCAGACTTTTCCTCTGGGATGGTTGCACTAAGTCGTGATTGTCGGCCCGCCGGGAACGCATAGCGCAAGACGGACCACAAGAAACATTCTAAACTTGAATACGTGAGTTCAACTTCTATTCGACGGCAGCGCGCCACGTAGCGTCTTTGTGAAACGATGCCATTGCAACTGCGAGCGCCGTAGTGTTGGCGCCGAGGTCCTTTTCGTACACCTCGCCCTTCTCCGTTACGACGAATGTCATCACGCCGGACGACCGATATTCCGCCGGGTAGGCAACCACGGCGAATCCGTTCGCAGCTTTGGTCGGCCGCGGCGCCAACACGCGGAAGTAATAACCATGCAATGCCACGGGATTCGCGGCGTCGGTGCGATCGCGCCTTTTGGAGGCAAAATCGCGGCAAACCGAAATTGCCGTGAACTCGTTCTCGCCGATTCGCCGGAACCGAACTTCCTGCTCGCCCGCGTCCGCGTCGAAGCGCCAAGCCCCATTCTTCTCGACGATCGGAATAGGGAACGGCCAGTTCTCGGCTCCAATGTAGAGCGTCACCGATCCATCGCGCTCCCGGTGCATGCGGTGCATCTCCTGGTATTTTTGGACGAAGACTTCGCGGTCGGCCTTATCTTGGCTTTCGTCATGCGAAGAGGTGAGATCCGTCGATCCACCCAAGATGTTGTTTATGGCCGCCTCGTTGTTGTCCTGCACGGCTTGGAAGAGACTCTGGCCAGCATCGGCGGCCGACGGAAATGCCGGCTGAGCGGATTGTTGAGCCAGTCCGGCGCCAGTCCCTATGGATATCGCAAGTATTGCGAATGGAATCATCATTTCTCGTTTCATCGTTTCATCACCTCCTGAGCTCTATCGCCGGCCTCCGCCGCCGTGAAAGCCGCCACCAAAACCGCCTCCGTGGAAACCGCCAAAACTGGATTGCCCACGGAAAGAATTGCTTGTCGCAATACCGCCATGACCGAATCCGCCGAACGCGCTGGAATGTGCGCCGGACATTGCCTGCGAGCCGCTGGAACCGCGAAAGCCGGCGGAATGATCAAAGTTGGCGCGACTCGAATGAAGGTCGCTGCGATTGACGATCGTCCGGCTATGGGAGATGTACGTATTGTGGTTGTAGACCACCCTGCCGCCGCCGTGCCAATCGAAACCCCAATGGTTCCAGCCCCGACCGAAGCCGCCAAAGAAGCCCACACCGAAACCAAGTCCGAAAGCAATTCCCGGACCTCCCAGGAAAAGCCCGGGATACGGATACCAACCTGGGAAGACAGCCAGTGGGTATCCGTACACGAGCCATGGATCGTATTGAGGTACGTACACCACCTCGGTCGACGTGGGTTGAATGAAAATGTCTTGTCGGTGCGTACTCACTTTCTCCTGATCCGTCGTCTGCAAGTTCCCGGCTTGCTTAGCCCGCTGTCGCATGGTTTGAATCACCTGCGTCAGTTCCTGCTGCTGATTGATGTAAGCGTCGCCGAGTTCCGAGGTCCAGGCAAGATTCTGATTCATGTTGGCGAGCACTGCTGGAAACTGTGTCAGAGCTTTGACACCGGGATCCCACGATTGTTTGTCTACTTCTTTCGCCAGACCGTCACCCGTGAGGTCTTTATGCTGTTGCAACCACCTCTCGGCCTGCACTATCTGATCCGGGTATGCGGCAGCCGTCAGGATCTGCGCAATCAATGCGTCGGGGTATAGCGCGATTGGCGCCACCAGCTGTTGCAATTGGTCCGGGCTTTGCTGCACGGCCTGCGGCGGCGGGGTGTTCTGATAGGCGAATCCGTCTCGTGCACACACGCCTACCAAGCACCAGGATAGGAATAGCGTCATGCCTTGTTGAAACCACTTCATAATGACTCTCCTTTCAATCGAGACGCGCTTCTGTCACGCTATTTCTTCGGGCCGGGCGGAAAGCGATCGAACATCTTCTGGACCCCTTTGTCGAGAGTCTTGATGTTCTTGTCGGATTTGTCCGAAAGCGTATCGCTAGCGGATCCTCGCCAAATCAGCTTCTTCGTGCTGGAATCGAACAGGTCGACAACCAGAGTGCCGACCCTATAAGTCTCGACGGTGGTCGTTGAGTCTCCGAATCCCCCGAACCCGCGCCACCGCCAACCGCCGCCAAAGCCGTCGTAGAAGGTGTTGAGAGTTTGTTGGTTCTGGGTGGTCTCTATGGCGACGACCGCCACATCGCCTCCCGAGTCCACCTGCGTCCATCCTTTCGCGGCGAGGGCTGAATTAACAGCTTCTTTGATCCGCTCGACCCATAGCTGGCCCTGTGTCTGGATTTTCTCCCACGAACACGTTCTGTAGTGGCTGAAATCCGCGTCTCGGTCGTAGTCTGTCTTGACCTGCTGTGCGTATGATGCCGTCGCTGTAAGAAGCACCGCTCCAACGAAACCAACAATCGTACGGTGTGCGTTCATATTTATCTCCTATCCTGGACGTATGCAATTGTGCGGCCAAGCAGCGAATCGCGGCTGTTAAGCGGCGTAGCAGGTCTGCGCAAGCCAGACCGAGTCGTAGGAGAGACAGCGATGTCGAGCGGGGGACAGACCCGAGACCGATAAATCCGACTTTTATGATATCGCCGCCTCCTGTTGGCGCTCCCGAGGACCCTGCTGCCACAGCGCCGGTGTGTTCCAAGCGCTCAAAGTGTGGCGTCGCCAGGCGTCGATTCGAGCGCACCTCGAGTTTTCCATGCTTCGGCATAGATAGAAGCGGCCCCGTCGAGTCTGACTCGTACAGTGCGGCCTGCTATTTCTCCTTCAGAGTTGGATCAGCGCTATTCCTGATTCAGGGTCGA
Source organism: Bryobacterales bacterium (assembly GCA_003135055.1). GTDB lineage: Bacteria > Acidobacteriota > Terriglobia > Bryobacterales > Bryobacteraceae > PALSA-243. The sequence continues at coordinate 10,251 of PLDF01000307.1, forward strand.
GCTTCTTCTGAAGATGAGTCGGACTCTCCGTCAGAATCAGTTCGCAGGTTGGACGCACGCGAGCCTCAAGGAGGTGACCGCCATGGGCAATCCCATCGGAGCGTCCCACTACGACGTGCGCGTGCACCTGCGGCTTTCCGTCGTTGAGCGCGATGTCGCCAATGAGCGAAAGTGTAACGGGCCGCGATTTTCC
>PLDF01000289.1 GCA_003135055.1 Bryobacterales bacterium
AAGGCGCGCAACCGGCGGTCACGCTGCCGCCCGGGCGCCGCCCCATTCGCGGCGGCGGAACGGCCACGGCGGATCGCGGGAAAAAACGTTCGGGCTTTCTGCCCTTTCTGGCGGCGATTCTCATGGCCGCGGCGCTGCTGGCTAGCGGGTTTGTTTGGGGCTGAGGAGAGCGGCGGAGCCTAAGTGCTTTAAAATGGCCAAGAAGAAAAAGTGTCGACGCGAGGCAAGTAAGTTGTATACTAACGTGAACTGTACGAAATTTCACGGTTGGAGGCTAGGATGTCGCTACGCTTTGCTTTCAGGCTTGGGGTTCTTCTAATCGGGGCGATCCACCTTTGCTATGCGGTCACTTTCTCAAACCAGCGGGTCAGCACTGCGGCGCCGCCGTCGTCCGGCTGTACAGCGCCTCCGGCGGTGACATCCTTTCTGACAACGGATGGCACCGTATATCTGTACTTTGAAGCGAACGTGACCACCAGCGATTCGCTCTCGGACGATTGGGTTGCGCCTGACGGGACCGTTCTCACTGGCGCCGCCTGGAATCCGATCGCCGGCGACTACTGCTTCACTGGCGCAACTTTGACAATCAGCAGCACCCCGGCAAATCGGCTCGGCACATGGCAGGCTCGGGTCTGGGACGGGAGCAATTTATTGTTTACGATCTCCTTCAGCGTGAATGCTCCGGCACCCGTGATTACATCGATCAGCCCAACCTCCGCACCGGCGCTCGGGCCGGCGGTTACATTGTCGGTGACCGGCTCCAACTTCCTAAACGGTGCGACCGTCGCCTTCACTCAAAACGGGCAGACCACGAATCTTAACACGCAATTCAACAGCAGCCAGTCCTTGACGGCGGTAATACCGGCTGCGGATCTATCCGTGCCGGGCGCTGCACAGATCGCGGTGGTAAACGCTCCAGCCAGCACATCCAATGCCGTCACATTTAATATCACTCAGTCCACAAGCGGTCCCCCGCAAATCAGCAGCCTGAGTCCAGCGTCCGTAATTGCGGGGGGCACAAGCTTTGTGTTGTTTGCCAACGCTAGCAGCGCGTCTCCGGGAACCGTGCTTTCCTGGAATGGTTCCGCTCTCCAGACGTCTGCCCTAGGGACAACCAAGCTGACGGCGACTGTTCCTGCCTCGGATATTGCGTCACCCGGGACTGCTACTGTCAACGCCGCCGCCGGGGGACGAACATCGGCGCCTGCAACCGTTTCCGTTGTCTCGTCATACGGCGCAACGCTTGCCAATCAAACCCTTACCAAGACTGCGCCTCCGGCGACCGGCTGTAGCGTCCCTCCATCGTCATCTTCGTTCCTGCCGACGGATAACGCAATCTACTTGTACTTTGAATCCACCGTCACAACTGCCGACAACTTCACGAACGACTGGGTCGCGCCCGATGGCACGATCATAGACGGCGACAGTTGGACTGCGGGTACCGGTTCTTATTGCTTCACTGGAGCCAGCTTGGCGCTGGGAAACCCGCCCACAAGCTGGATTGGCTCTTGGCAGTCCAGGGTTTTCGATAACGGCAGCTTACTCTTCTCGATTCCGTTTATGATTGGCGCTTCCAGCCCAACCGGGAGCGTTCTCACCATCACGTCGCAGGAAACGACGGGGGGGCTCATCACCGACACTCAGGGCAACGCGAGCTTCTGTTCGATTCCCACTCCCAAAACAGCATTCCAAACTACCGATACCAGCGCGGGTGTTTGGTTCATGTTCGATAATGCTCAGCCGGGCGACGTGCTGCTTGTAAACTGGATACATCCTTCGGGAGCAATCGATTCGTATCAGCCGACCGCGACCCTGGCTCAAGGCGGAACTGGCTGCTACGCGTGGTTTCTCGGCATTAAAGGAAACCCTGCCGCTTCGAGCCCTGGCGCCTGGCAAGCGCAGGTCCTGGTCAATGGCGCCACGGCTTTCGCCTTGCCGTTCTTCATCGGCCCCATAATTCCTCCCGGAGCGGTCACCATCACGTCCGTATCTTCCACGTCTCCATCTCCCTTAACCCCTCTATACATTCAGACGTCGGGCCTGAACACGTCGGCGCCAGTGCAGGTTACGTTCTCCAATAGTTCAGGGTACAGCGTGACTCAGGGTGCGATTCGCGTATTATCCGATGGAACGGTGGTGGCAGCGGCGCCGATTTATGCGAACGCAAATGGCCAAACCTCCGCCGCCAGCTTGTCTCTTACTATCTCGCAAGGGAGCTCCTCCAGCCCTCCCGTCGCTGTCAAGGTGCAGGACCTGCCATCCGTGGCGTCTTATGGGACGAACCTGGGCGATATCAGCCGTGCATTTATGAATTACCAGGCCATGGCGATGGCCCAGCGAATCAACGAGCTTCAGGCGCTCGGCGGACTTCCCGGCAACACAGTCGATGTTTCACAGCAGGTTTCGAACATGCAAACCATGCTGCTGAACATCATCAGTGCGCGGAATGACGTGGACCGAGTCTCGGGCGATAATACGACAGTGATCAACGGAGGAACGCTCTCCGACGGGACACAGATTGTTTTCAATGCGACCTCGCTCGACGCAATGGATCGTGTCCTGGGCGCCTACCTGACCCAGCTAATGCCTTATATGGCGTCTCCGCCTCCCAATTTTCCGGCTGCGCTCAGCCGGAGTTATCTGCACCGAAGCCCCATCGTTGGCCTGGTCAACAATGGCCGGCTGCGGTCCCGACTCCTTCCGCCCCGCAAACATAAGAAGATAGGAGACAGGTCTAACCGGCCGCTTCTCGTCAGCTCGCCATTTAGTTCGGTCAAGAACTTTTTGGGCTGGCTAACCACCGCGGCCAATTTATCGGGAGCGGCCGCAACCTACCAGGCATGGGCGGCTAGCGGCAACGTGCCCCCGGGGTCGCCGCCGGGCACGCAGCCGGACCAAAATCTGCTGGATTCCGTTTCGGCGGTTGCGGGCGGGATGTCGGGCATGCTGGGATTCTACTCTCAAACCCTGGCGCCGGGTTCGCCAGCGGCGGTTCCGGTGAATGCGGCATCCGCCTTGCTCGGCGCAATCTCCGGTGGCGCAAGCCTGCTGAACGACTTCGGACATGAATTGGGAGCTTTCGCGTATGTCATTGCGGCCGGCGACGATGGCGACCCTGCGGTGCTCGCCGACGCCTGGCAGGAAATTAACGATAAGGGCACCCATGCCGGTATCGATGCGGTCCAGACGGAGTTGAGCCTGTTCACCTTCGGAGTAAACGCCGAAGGATCCCCTCTTTACAGTTCGGCCCTGAATACGTTTGGAGCCAACTTCGCGAATTGGATGCAAACCAGCGCGCAGGCGGAAGACGGCGTCGTGAATGGAGGACTGCAAGCTGCCGGCCTGTGGGCAAATTACCAGGCCTTCTTGTTAGATGGAGGCATGGAAACGTTGTCGAGCGTCGACGCTTATTTGGAAGACGAGGCGAACAAAGGAGCGATCAACCTGACTAACGCTTTCGGAGAAGTGGTCGGCGATCTCGATATCTCCTACCCCTCAACCGAATTTCCGCCTCTGTCTGGCGTGGATTTGACCAGCGACTATTCAGACGAGTTCGATTCGATGGCGGGCACGGACGGCAACTTCATCGTATATGTTCCGCTGGGTGACCCCAATTTCGACTACTCCAACGCCGATTTATCTGCGGTAGATCCTCTGGGCGATGATGCTGAAATCGGCTCCGCGAATATCGATCTGAGTAACCTCAACTCACAGTCGCCGTCCAAAGCCCCCACGATTTCGGGAACCTGCAGCGACGACGATAGCGACGACCCCGATAGCGACGACCCCGATTGCGACAATCTGGGCTGGATACCGGCGTTGGGCAACCACCGGATCTACGTCGCATTTCGTGCGCCAGCCATCAATCCCGCAACCAATGGGACGCAATTTCAGGAACTCGATAAACTGCGCGCATCGATATCATTTCCGCACTACTTCCGAGGCCTCACTGGAAAGTATGGCAATACCGGCCAGGAGGGAGAGTACGCAGCCGCGGACGCACTTATTAGTCTCGCCCGACGGGGGAGCGCTTCCATGAGGCAGATCTGGGCCGGTAGAGGAGCACCCTCGGACGGGATACCGCCTCGCGGCGAAGAGCCGGGTGTTCGAGCTGTCGAAGACACCAACCCGGACCCCCTGAGGGGTACACGTGGAGAGGCTGCTCCAGCTTTGCCGCAGAGCCGAGATCACACGGTTCCAGGTACGCCCGTGCCGGCGCACCTGATTGACGCAGAGTTTGGAGGCTGTTTCGAGAACTGACGTTGCCAGCCTCTAGAACCTGACCAGCCTGTTCTGACGGAAGGGTAGTAGGCCCCTCGGGGAAAAGCGGATTAATCCGCCGAAAGGCGCGCAACGTTTACCGATAGCTGTCGAGAACAGCCCTTGGACTTCCCACGAGCAACCGTTCTGGCGTCCCCCCCAAGGGCGTTGGAGGAACTCGCCGGGCTCAGCAACCTGAACCCGCCGGCGTCGCGCGACGGCGGCCCCCAGCCTGGTCTGCCGGAACGGGCTTCGGGATCGCGTCATCCGGCACATCTACGGGCCGCGAAGCGGCGGATTCCCGGCGTGAGGCGGACTGGCGGAGCGCCGCCCCTTTCGACGCACCCTTCAGGCAGTCCCTAAACTTCGTTAATTTAAGTACGCTTTGTGCTATTCATAAACTGAATGGACCGCATCGGCCGGTATAAGATCGTCAGGGAACTGGGCCGCGGCGCCATGGGCGTGGTGTATCACGCGATCGATCCGAACATCGGGCGCCCGGTGGCGATCAAAACGATCCAATTAGGCGGCCCGCGCAAGCCCGACGAGCAGGAGCGCCTGCGCGAGCGTCTGTTTCGCGAAGCCCGCTCGGCGGGAATGCTCTCGCATCCCGGCATTGTCACCATCTACGATGTGGAGCAGCAGGGCGAACTGGCCTATATCGCCATGGAATTCGTGGATGGGCCCACGCTCGATCAGCTTCTCTCCGATCCGCAGCCGCTGGCCGCGAACCGCATGTTCGGCATTCTGGCGCAGACTGCGGCGGCGCTCGATTACGCGCACTCGAAAGGCATCGTCCACCGCGACATCAAACCCGCGAACATCATGATCGCGGGCGATGGCACGGCCAAGATCACGGATTTCGGAA
>PLDF01000034.1:0-13611 GCA_003135055.1 Bryobacterales bacterium
GCAGGCTTACCGAAAGCTCACAGTGTTTCGCGCGGCACGTCGGGGTTGGATTGGCACCCGATTCTGGACTGGACGGATCAACAGGTGTTCGAGTACGTGGAGCAGAAACAGTTCCCGCTTCACGAAGCCTACAGAGTCTATGGTTCGTCCCGCGTCTCCTGCTGTTTCTGCATTCTCAGCTCGGCAAACGATCTGGGGGCTGCGGCCCGATGCGAGGCCAACCATGAGGTGTACCGGGCCTTGGTGCGACTGGAGACCGTGTCGACGTTTCCCTTCCAGCCCACGCGTTGGCTGGGTGACGTGGCTCCGCACCTGTTAGATGCTGCGGAGCGGTCAGATTTCGGTTTCGCGAAAGAGCGGGCCAGGCGACGTGGGGCCGCCGAGAAGGATATCCCCGAGCATCTTTTGTTCACCGACGGCTGGCCACGCTGTGTGCCCACCCGGGCGGAGGCCCTGCTCCTGTGCGAGGTTCGCCAGCGCGTAGCGAGCGCTGTGGGGATCGCGGTGGACTACACCGATCCCGAGCAACTGGTCCAACGCTATGAGGACCTACTGGCAGCAAGTCTAAAGTGTCAGCACCGCATGCTAGATGCTAGAGGGTCTTGATATCGAGTGGGTCTAATCGGGACAGCCAGTCCCGAATCGTCAGGCGACCGATCCAGTTCCCCCACACCGGAACAGAGCGCCCACGGAGGAGAGCTATGCCTGAAGTTGAAGCCACAATCCTGTCTTATGGTATGGGCGTAGAGTCCACCGCCATTCTGCTCCGCTGGTGCCTAGATGAGGATGCGAGGCCATGTAGACTTGATCGGCTCGTCGTGATTACTGCGCAAGTTGGAGACGAGTACAAAGACACAGGAAGGGACGTAGAGGCCTACATCCTACCGATGATGCGTCGGTACGGGATCCGTTTTGTGCAGGTCGCCCGGCATGGACACCGAGAGGCGGATGGGATCACCGTCCTGGACGATTCGTGCGAGCCGACCAAGATCTTCCTGGAAGGCGACTACAAGTTGTCCGATGAACTGAAGCGAAATGGAACCGTGCCACAGTACGGTGGTGTCCATCGATGCGCCCTGAAATTCAAGGGATGGGTCATCGAGCAGTGGCTTGAGGCCAATCTACGCGGGCATGCTCACCACGCATTCGGCTACAATGCCGAAGAACGGAAACGGATCAGTCAAAGCGAGGACGCCCTGCGGGAGCGGATTGCATTCGGATTCAACGCAGACGAAACCGCGCGGATCGACCGGAGTTGCGAGTACAACACCCTCACACGGCAAGCATTCTACCCGCTTGTGGGGTGGGATTGGACCCGTGCTAAATGCGTCGACTACATCCGGGAAAAGCTCGGCGTGACATGGCGCAAGTCGGCGTGCGTTTACTGCCCCTTCAACGCCTTGAAGAACGATGCGATCGACCGGCATCTGGAACATCCGGAGCAGGTCGCCGATGCGCTGGTTATCGAGCACATGAGCATGGCGCTCAATCCCCGCGGCACGTTATACAAAGGGCGCAGTTTGATCCAGATAGCGACGAATACTGGAAATGATGAGGCGCTGAATGGCTATCGGCAGAGGATTGACTCGGTCCAGTGGGCACAGTACCGGGTCCGCCGCGTTTACACCAAGAAGGGGCAGGCTGATCGCGCTGTCGAGAAATTGGAAGTATTTGCAAGCGCTGTCGAGGCGCGTGCCAATCTCGCCGGCCTTGCAGCATCCCTCAGCCTACCATTCGAGGAGCTGAGAGGTATTCCTTACATCTGGCGCCAGCGAAGGAGCGAGACAGAGTTCCCGACGCGAGAAGAATTCTGGACGATCGCGCCGGCAATCGTCGAATCGAAGGCACGTGGCGGGTTGCCGTGGTTCGATGCGAAGTGGTCAGACCGGCAGATGGATCTTTTCTAATCCAGAAGGCGCCACAGTTTGGATGTGCTGGCAGATTGACGTCATACGGCGCCCGCTCATCTGTTTGTTGCTGAAACGAAGAAGGGAACACGCCGTCGGATTGCCGAATCCTATGCTGAGGACTCCTTTTTGAGGTGGTTGAAAACTGCAAAGTGTATTCGGTCGCCAGATTGGCACGGCAGCGTCGGATCGTGGATTGGCGGCGGTCCGTTCTCGACAGAATGACGGAGAATGTGCTGGGCATCCGATTTTTCGCCAGTTGTCTAATAGGAAATAGCCAATCGTCAACTCACGGAGTTCGCCCGCGACCGGCGCGTGATAACTCGCAATTATTGGCGGCCTAGATCTATCAGCTCCGGCGCTCGGCTGGAAGGGATTTCGGCCGCGTCTTGGGGGAGCCAAGTCCGCACAGCCTCTTCGCAAGAATCGTGGCCATCTTTGCGATCGTCTTCAATAGCACAGAAATTGGCCCGTGCCCACTCGCAATCATTATGACGCTCGAAGTTTTACTGTCAGAAATCGAGGTACAGAATGGCCATTTATATTGGAACGATTCTTGAGGCACTCGCCCTGGTAGCGCCAGGCGTTCGGTGCGGAGGGATAGGATGCCGGAGTCCAAGACCGCCAGCCAAATGGTCACCGACCAACAGGGAACGCAGGCAGAACGGAGTTCGACGGCGGATGACATCCAGCCAGATCATGCCCCGAAGAAAAGGGGTAATCTGGCGATGACTCTCGATCCATTATTGGAGCCGCGGCTATCGACTGGCCAGCCCGGTCGGCCAAAGGGCGCAAGCAATTACGAATGGACTCCGCAGGCCGACAAACTTCTTATTGAACTTTGCGCGGAGTGGGGCGCGGCGAAGGCGAAACGCATCATGGGGCGCAGAATCCAGGAATGCCGGCCGGCTGATTCTGCGCCCAGACCGGACAGCATGCGCAAAGCGGTTGAACATCGCATGGCAAAATTGGGGATCTCCACAGGACACGAGCGAAGGAAACCCGATATGAGAAAGGCAAAACGCTGGACAGAAACTCAGACCGCCGCGCTGCTTGGTGCTCTCGGCGCGGATGCAACGATCGAATCAATCGCGGTCCGCACGGGCCACAGCGTGAAATCCGTCCGTGCAAAGATTGCGCGGCTTGATTATCAGATACACGAAATTAATGGATTTGAGGCTTCTACGGTTGATTCTCTTGCAGCCCTTCTTCGTGTCACGCCGCGACAGATTCGCCGCTGGAAGGAGCGAGGCTGGATGGAAACGAAGGACCGCAGAATAACCGAGGAGTGCCTTGGACAGTTTCTGCGCGCACATCCAGATCAAATTCAATTTGACAGTCTCCCACGGGAGGACCAGATTTTTCTGGTCGATCTGGGATTCCCTTGTCGCGAAGCGGCAACCTTCAAGAAGAATGTCCGCGAGATTCTGGACGGAATTGGTAGGCAAAGGAAGCCACGGCGGCCGGCTCAGGGGATTAACCCTACTGGGACGGACGCCGGCCAGGATGAGGATGACACCAATGGCGATGAGGGTTCACCACTCACGGTGGGGACTTCTGCCTGAGACAAATCTGAGAGCTGTCCATTCGATGCCAGCGTCTCCGTCGCTGGCGTTCAGTCCTTCCATAGCTCCCCTACTCTTCAAAGTATGCGTCAGCCGCCTGTCGCCATTCCTCAAATGAAGGCAGGCGACATGGACGTTCGTCAGGCCAGACATCATGACAATGCAGCGCGTAGCTCCGCATCGCGGGATATGCCGGGTGATGGCTAGTGTGGAAGCTCAAAGCCGCGAGCATTTGTTTCTGGTCGGCAATCGCCAGAGCATGCTCGATCGCCCACTCGTTAAGAGCGCGAACAACTTCCTTGGATCCCTTCGTGCCGTGCGTGAGACTGAATCCACCATACCTCTCTGCCAGCTCCTTGGAAACAAGCCCAGAGGTTGGGCCCTCAATGTCGAGCACCAATTCGATCCACAGAGAGAATGCAATCAAGTCCGAAAAACCGTGGAGAAGCGTGCTCCATTCCGCCTCAGATACCCCCCGAACCGCATCGAGAGCCTGCTGCGCTGTGCTCTCGGGATTCGACAGCCGGGCCACGGCCGCAACTTCGCACTGCCACTGAGCGTAGGTGGGAAACTTTTTTGACGTGGCAGTGCGCCACTGGCTGTCGATGTCCTCCCAGTACGACCACGCTTTCATCGAACGTAGCGACATCGAAGAAAAGTACCGGACGGCGTCTAACCACCCAGCCCGGTTAGCGGCGAAAAAGATGTTCATCTCCGCCCACAGGCTGACCTCCTGCCAAATCCTGGCGCCCGGACCATTACCATTGACGGCGCCCTCGACGTCCGGACGGATGCGACCAAGGAGTTGAGGCGTTCTGGATTCCATTTCCCGCGCGACCATGACCGGGATGCTTCCGGCAGCCTCCACGACTGCCCGTAACCAAAGCCCAAACACCTGCCACTCGGTGTATTCATCGGCGGCCGCAGCCAGGCGCTTCCACGTGACGCGCTTTGCCTGCTGCACGGCGCGGAGTTCTGTCTGCTGGCGAACTCGATCTATAAGGTGATCACCGCGTTGATTCCGCTGCATTGGCATAACGGCGCGTGCCGAATCGTCTATTTCTCCCAACAACGCTACCAAAGTGTTTGGCCGAGATCTATGGCCGACGGCCGAGCCGAGCAGGAGCCAACCGTTCGCGACTACTGAGTGAACCATGTTCCCCCCCGTCTTCGCCACCCACAAGCGGTCGAGATCCGCCTTAATCAATGTGAGTAAACGCACACTAACGAGCGCCGACATCCCCCAAAATGATGGAATCTTGTCAGATTCGGCTCAAGCCAAAAGTCATCAGCTTAGAGGTGGTCGCTGCCATCTCGCTTTCGACATAGACGAAGCCTGGGGGACTTATATTATGCCCGGTCGGAGCCGGGACAATCGCGACCGCCTTCCGGATTTCTATTTGAGCCCCTCCGTGAAGGAGCGCCCGATAGACCCACAGGTGCGCTCGGCTATGGAGCAACTGTGGCCTTGGTTTTGGGGCTATGTGGGCGGCCAACTTGGTGATCCGGATCGAGCTGGGGATCTGGCGGAGGAGGTCGCTTATCGGGTATCGAAGTACCTCAAAAGCCAGAGCCAGGTACGATCGCTTGGCGGGCTGTGCCGTGTCGCGGCGATGCATTTTGTCGCATCAACAAAGGCCAGAGAGCGTCGAATCGAGTTCCGCGGGCTAAGTCAAGAGATTGAGGGCAGTCTCGGCGAATCCACGTCGGATTGGCAAGAAGTCGAGCTCTGGATCTGGGTAGACCAGATTTTACAAGGTCAAGATCGAGAAATCAGCCTGATGCTGCAGCTCCGCGTGCTTGAGAAGACTTGGGACGAAATTGGTAAAATTCTGGGACTGTCCGGAGGACAAGCACGACTTCGATTTTGGCGTGCACTGCGAGACATCTTCGGCGATCGAGGCGGCATATGAGATGGCGAAAGTCGGCGTCCAACGACATAGTTCCAGGCGTCAGTGTAGAAAAACTAGTCCAAGCGGGCCGCGACTATGCCGCGTCAGCATTTCCCAATCCCGACCGCATTGGCTGTCCCGGACGCGAACGCCTGGAGACTCTCGCTCTACGGACGGCCATGCCAGATAGAGACGATATCAACCACCTGGTGACGTGTTCGCCCTGCTTCATTGAATACCACGCCATTTTGAAAGCGTCGAAACAAAAGAGAGCCGTAATCATTGGAACTCTGGTTGCCGCGGCTCTGGCACTGATCGTCTTTTCTGGCGTCGTCATATCCAGGCGCTTGGCCCCTCCGATCACGCCTGCAAAGCAGCCGGTCGAAGCGCAGAAACAGGTCCTGAAAGCAGTAATCGACCTCCGGCCGTTTGAGCGAGTCCGCGGCGATTCTCCGAGTGACGTCCGCAGTCGCCTTAGCCTACCTGTCCTGGACCGAGCCGATTTGCTCGTCTCCATTCAGCTTCCCACCGGTTCGCCAGAGGGCCAATACTTTTTCCAACTTCTGGATTCGAGCGGCTCACCCCGAGTCGAGACGTCCGGCAACGCTGTCATAAAGGATTTCGTCACAACAGTTGAGGCCCAATTTGATCTGCGGGATATCCCAGCGGGACGCTTTGCATTAACCGTACGGCGCACTGTCGCACTCGGCTCCGCATCGTACGCCGTGGAGGTCCGCTGACGTGAACCGGGCATTACTGAGCATCGGTCGCACGGCTAGAAGAAGGGTATTCCGGATTGCGCCTTTAGCAATTGCGGCCCTTGGCCTCAACTGTGCGCCGTGTCCAGGCCAGCCCATCATTGCAGCAGCACCGAGGCAACTTCTGGCGCAGGCTGAACAACTCGCCGACGCCTACAACTGGTACGACGCGGAACCGCTCTACGCCGAAGCGGAGAAGGGTTTCGATCTCGCGGGCGATAGACGCAATGCCCTGTTTGCTCGCGTCAGCCGACTGCGTGGCGAGATGCAGATCCGGGCACTCCCCGAGCTTGTCAGCGAGGTTGACTCCATCCTCGCAACTGACGTTGCGAAGGCCGACAAGCCCCTCCAACTGCGGTGTCTCATTGTCAGAGGCGACGTCGATCTGGAGATCGATGCCCCGGCGGCCCGAGACGATTGGACGGCCGCACTCGCTCTGGCGACCGAACTTGGAGACCGGAAATGGCAGAGCCGGGCGAAGGGTGAACTCGGCATGATCGCCTTTCTTCTTGGTGACACCGGCTCCGCGCTCTCTCAAGTGACTCAGGCCTTGATTGCCGCTACTGCTACCAGCGACGTCGGCGCGCAGATTCGCTACTATTCGGCGATCGCAACTGGCCTATTGCTTTCTGCCGAATACGAGCAGGCCCTTCGATACTTTGACTTGGCGCTCGGCATCGCCTCGAAACATAAGGAGACGGGTTTTCAATACATTTCGATTTGGGGCAAAGCCAAAGCGCTGCTAGAACTCGGGCGGGTCGATGATGCCGATCGCCTCATCCAAGAAGCGCTCGTGCAAGCTGACGCCGACGACCGTCGCGTGAAGAAGGTCGAACTGCTCATCGCGGCATCAGATGTAGCCACAACGCGCCGGCAGGCGGACAAGGCCATTCAGTATCTACAGGAAGCGCTTCCCATCGCCGAGCGCGGCGACTTCCGAGAGCTACTGGCAGCGATATACTCCAACTTGACGGAGATCAGTCTTGAACGTAATCAGATCCCAGATGCCTCAAGGTATGCCGCAATAGCTCTCAAGTTTGAAGGTGAGGTTGGAGATCGGTATCTCCTCCCGAACCAACTATTGACGGTTGCGAAGGTAAGGAAGGCGGAGGGGAAGTTTACCGACGCGTTGGAATGCCTCGACCATGCAACGGATATCGTGGACGGATTACTCGCCAACGTTAGCAGCGGCAGCAGAGCTTCGATGTTGATTCACGAGATGTCGTCGATTTACGCCTATCAGTTCGCGCTCGCCGCCGAAAGTGGCGCCGGCGCCGATTACGCTTTTCGGGGTATTGAACATGCGAGGGGAAGAGTGTTGTCCGAGATGATTTCAGTGGGGACGTCTGCGCGAGCCACGCCGCCCTCTCCAGAGCAACGGCGTCTTGACCAAGACCTCAATCGGCTACAGCGATCTCTGCTCACGTTGGACAAGCCGGTGCAACGGGAAGCGACTCTGCGAAAAATCTGGGAAGTCGAACAAGAGATGGTACCGACCGAGACGGAATCAAAACACTGGGCGCCCAAGGGACAACCCCGGTTGCTCCTGAAGGAGTTTCAGAATGATTTGAAGACCAGCGAGGCAACGGTGGAATATGTCTTTACCGACGATGCTTTGTACGCCCTCGCGATTTCTCGCAATTCGGCTACAGTCAACAAGCTCGGCAGGCGTGATACCGTGGAGGCTCTCATCCACGCGTACCAGGAACGGCTTCAGAGTCCAACTAGCAGCAGCGAAGTAGACCGCGCCGCGGCTCCAGTGTACCGAGCGCTTCTCGCTCCGCTCCGCCTGCTCGCCGGAAAATCGAAGATCATCGTTGTTCCAGACGGCACCCTGAACGGCCTCCCTTTCGATATCCTGGCTTCTACAGGAGATCCTTCGGCATTGACGGCGCCTGTCGTCAGCTTCGCTCCTTCCGCGACAGCGTTCCTGGCACTGAGGAAGCGGACTACGGCGGCAAGTTCGGAAGTGGCTCTATTGGGAGTGGGCGATGTTCCTTACGACTCTCTTGCCAGAAAACTTCCAAACACCTCGCGGGGCGGCGGTGTTTTTGACGCGCAGAGAAAGCCAGAGTTGCCGCCGCTTCCCGCGTCGCGGGCCGAGATTGAAAACGCCGTTGCCATATTCCCCCACGGCAGTGTGGCACTGCTTGGTAAGGAGGCCACCGAAGCTCAATTCAAAAAGCAGCCGCTCAGACGGTTCGCCATCATTCACCTAGCGGTCCATGCGTTTTCCGACCCCAAGGATCAAGCACGCGCAGCGTTGTTGCTCGCAGCAGATGAATCAGGCGAAGAAGATGGCTTCCTCCAGCCGCGCGAGATCTCGCAATTGCCGATCGCCGCAAAGCTCGTGGTATTGTCAGCGTGCAATACAGGTGCGGGGCCTTCCTTCGGCCAGGAGGGTATCGCGAACCTCGCTCGTGCCTTTCTAATAGCGGGAGCGTCTTCGGTGTTGACTACCCTATGGAGTGTCGGCGACACCGGATCGAGCGAACTGATGACAGAGTTCTACCGGAACCTGCATGCTGGCCAGGACGTTGCGACGGCGCTTTGGAGCGCAAAGCAAACTCTTCTTCGGCGCTTCGGACCCAGCATTCTGCCGACCGTGGCGGCCTTTCAGGTAGTCGGCAATGGAAGCGTCGTCATTCAGCCGGCTAAGAATCCAGCAGCAAGAGGAGGCAAACAGTGAACCTGACCGTAACCCAAAAGACTCAGATCCTTGACAAGATAGAGCAGTACATTGAGACGCGCTTCTTCAATCCTTTAGCGGAACTTCCGGCTTGGAAGGAATCCTGGCCCGAAGCACGCGGATGGATACAGGCAAGCAGCGGATCTGAAGACTTCGAGGAACGCGTCAAGCAATCCCTGGCCCGACTCCGCTCCAGTCACGTGGCGTTCTTTCATGGGAGTGGCCAAGGCGTTCCGGCTCCCTATGCTCTGAACGCGACGTTCCTCAAATCCGATGACGCGGAGCCCGTGTGGGTCTTCCTCGATGTCCTCGAAGGCGGTGTCGCCCACAAGGCCGGTATTGAGACCGGAGAGAGCCTGGTCGCCATCAACGGCAATGGCGTTAGACCGCCCGAGATGCCTCGATTTGATCTCGGATCAACCAACGAACTAACAATCGCATCGCGCGCCGGACAGACCAGGAGCGTGCCGCTGGTGCTCCCGGCGCCGACCGACAAAGGAAGGCCGCCGATGTCGGAAGTACGGACCGTCCACGCCCGGAAGCTGTCCGACCGCGTGGGCTACGTGCGAGTGGCATACTTTCCCGGATCCGCTGGTGACAAGTTCGCCTTTGCGTATGAGCGTGCCGTCGCAGAATTGGGCCCGATCGAAAGCCTCGTCATCGATCTGCGTGGCAATGTCGGCGGTGGATTGGGATCATTGCGGGTCATGAGTTCACTCTGCGCCGATAAGCGTCCCATCGGCTACAACGTCACTAGAAAAGTTGCCGACCAGGGATACCGAAAAGACAAGCTCGTACGGATCGATCAGATTCCCACCACGAAGCTAGCTCAAATCAAAATGCTCATCCGCTTCAAGATCCTCCACCGCGACCGCTCGATCGCCTTGTTCACGGAAGGTCTAGGGGAGCGCCGATTCCACGGTCGCGTCGCAATGCTGATCAACGAACACACGAAGAGCGCCGCCGAAATGATCGCCGATTTCGCCGGCACCAATCAGTTGTCCACATTGGTTGGCACCAGTACCGCGGGTGAAGTCCTTGGGGCGGTGAACTTCCTTGTGGGAGAAGGCTACCGTCTTCGGATTCCGATCGGTGGCTGGATGACCTGGAATGATCGACTGCTGGAGGGCAGTGGTGTTTCGCCCCACATTGAGGCGCGTCCGTCGATGGCAACGCTGCGAGCTGGCCAAGATGTAGCGTTACAACGCGCAATTGAGCAGTTTTGACCCAAGAAATCCGGCGGGGTTCCCACAAGCGGCGGGATTTGGCCGTTAGCCTCCGGCTTTTTCTCATTGAGGGACGCCCCTGGATCCGTGTGAATTGTCTAGCGTATGTCGCGGGACTCTATGCATGGTCATAGCATAGCGGGCATGTCGACGGCGAGGCCCAGCGTCGGTGCTGCGGCTACAGCCGCGGCGCACTTTCCCAGGGGAACCCCATCATCGTATAGCAGAAATCATGCGAGTCGGAGAACGCCGTGCGATTCGGCGAAGGCATCCCCGTGCTAAGGGTCCGTTGTGTTTTAAGCTGACAGCGTATTCGTTGACATTGCAGATTGTCTCTGAGATGATGGATGTGGCTCTTGATTCCGGCATTCGACCCTAGCACTGGCGCCTTGCCACCCGGGAATCACCAGGCAACGTTGGAGGAGATTAGGAAGCGCCTGGGTTTCACGCCCCGTCGTCAATGGTTGTTGAAGGGACTTCGCGCCGCCGTCGAAGCTTTTTGGGCGGCTGGTATTCAAGAAATCTATATCGACGGCAGCTTCTGCACGGAGAAGCCGGATCCCGGTGACATCGACGGCTATTGGGTTGAGCCAGATGAGGGCGTTTATGATCGCATCGATCCCTACTGGGTCGACTTCGAATTGGTCTTGGTTCCCCTTGTGCGGAAGTGGAAATGGCGCATGTGGAGCGACTATGGGGTTGAGTTCTTCATTCATCCGGCGATGCGGGCGACTCCGGAATTGGGATTTCCGGAGTTCTTTCGGCAGGACCGGAACGGGCAACCGCGGGGCGTAATTCAGGTGGTCAAGGCTGGTAAATCATGATCAAGAGCGACGCGCAAAGAGAGCGAACGGCAGCCCAGATCGAGGGTTTTCAGCAAGCACTCGCCAAAGTGGCTCAGGACAAGCCTGCCAAGCGCTCAGCCGCGATCCGCGGGAGCTACGAGAGCATGATCCGGCAACTTGAAGATGAACTGCACGAGTATGATCTTCTGAAGTCCGGGGAATTGGCTCTCCCGCACATCGAACGGCTCGATCAAATAGCCCCATTTATAGCGAGGATCCGGATTGCCAAGGGAGTTTCGCAAACCGAATTGGCACGGCGTCTGGGCGTGAGCAAGCAAGTGATCAGCCGTTATGAAGAGAACGAATACCAGACTGTGGCGATCCCCAGACTTCAGGAGATCCTTGATGTAATCGGCATCAAAGCAGATGTGACGCTCAGCGCGTAAGACGAAGCACAGATGCGCCATTGAGACCCGCTGAGCCGAGTCTGATTTCGCGACATCCGGCTATCTAACGCGATAACCTTAGTATTTCGAAAGTATTCCAAGCATTTCAAACAATGAGCATAACTGCCGCTATCCCTGAAGTCGGCCAGATCGTCCGTGTCCGCCAAAGACTGTACTTGGTGGAGGGCCTGGTAGCGCGCCCACGGCCGCAAGATTCCACGCTCGTCGAACTTTCGTGCATCGAGGACGATGCGCAAGGCCAGGAACTCGCGGTTCTCTGGGAGCGAGAGCTTGACGCTGCGGTTCTGACCGGTGAGGAGTGGGCACGGCTTGCCCAGCGCGGATTCGACCCGCCTGAGTACTTCTCCGCCTATCTGAATACCCTCCGGTGGAATTGTGTCACTTCCACCGATGCCAGCCTTCTGCAATCCCCTTTCCGTGCGGGCATCCGGCTTGATGCCTATCAACTCGAACCATTGAGGAAAGCGTTGCGCCTACCACGCGTGAATCTGTTCATTGCCGATGACGTCGGCCTCGGCAAGACCATCGAGGCCGGCTTGATTGCGCGAGAATTGCTGATGCGCAAGAAAGTTCGCGAAATCGTGGTTGCGTGTCCGCCGTCAATGTTGCTCCAATGGCAGGAGGAACTCGAGCAGCGCTTTGGCCTCCTCTTCGAGATCTTCGACAAAGATTTTATTGCTCAGATTCGCCGCGAACGAGGCTTCGGGGTCAACCCCTGGACGGCCCATTCCCGCTTTCTGATTTCCCACCGTCTGTTGATCGACGAGACCTACGCCGGACCTCTCCGCAACTGGCTCGGGACTTTCCGCCCCGGCACCCTGCTGATCCTCGACGAGGCGCATCACGCCGCTCCCGCGAGCGGCCAGCGCTATGCCATTGACTCGCAGATTACGCGTGCGATCCAAGGACTCTCCCCAAGATTCGAACACCGATTGTTTCTATCCGCCACACCGCATAATGGCCATTCGAACAGCTTCACCGCTCTGCTGGAGCTGCTGGATCCTCAGCGTTTCTGCCGAGGCGTCAAGGTGGTCAAGCGCAACCTGGATGACGTGATGGTACGCCGCCTGAAGGACGACCTGCGGGAGATCGTTGGTGGATTTCCGAAGCGCCACGTTGTGCAGGTGGATATTTCGGAATTGCCCGTCGACTCTCCCGAGCTCCGTATCGCCGCCTTGCTGGACCGATACCGCGCAATCCGCGAGGGGCGGCTGGCCGGAGAAAGCCGGCGCACGCAGAGTGCTTCCGGCCTGCTGATCACTGGTCTTCAGCAGCGGCTGTTCTCTTCAATTGAAGCTTTCGCCAAAACGCTGGCAGTCCATCGCAAGACTGTCAAGAAGCAGTGGGAACAGTCGCCGCCCGCAACGGCCGCCACGACATCGCTCGACTTACTCACAGATTCGATCGGAGCGGACGACGAACGAGCCACACTCTCCGAGGAGGCTCTCGCCGCTGAAGCCGACGCCCAGATGGAGGCCGCCACCACGGCGACTATCGGACCGACACAAGACCAATCGTCAAGGTCCCTTTTCGACCGTGAGCAACAGCTTCTCGACGAGATGACGGAACTTGCCGACAAGGCCCGCTTCCAGCCCGATGGCCGGGTAAAGAAGCTGACAGAATGGATTCGCGCCGAACAGCTCAAGGACGGCAAGCGCTGGACCGACATTCGCGTCATCATCTTCACGGAGTACGACGACACCAAACGCTATCTGCTCAATCAGCTAAACGCGATCATCGACCAATCGGACCGCGCCGAGGAGCGTATAGCGGTGTATCACGGCCCGACCCCCATAGCGGAACGCGAGCGCATCAAGAAAGCCTTCAACGCCGATCCGAAGCAGAATCCATTGCGGATTTTGATCGCAACCGATGCGGCGCGCGAGGGCCTCAACCTTCAAGCTCATTGCTGGAACCTTTTCCATTTCGACGTTCCTTGGAACCCAGGGCGCATGGAGCAGCGCAACGGCCGNNACGGCCGCATCGACCGCAAGCTACAGCCCAACGCCGATGTCTATTGTCACTACTTCTTCTACACGCAGCGGCCCGAGGACCGCATTCTTAAGGTGCTGGTCGAAAAGACCAAGCGTATCCAGGAGGAACTTGGATCACTCTCGCAAGTCATCGAAAGTCGCCTCGAAAGGTTGATGAAGAACGGCATTCGCCGCAGCGATCTCTCGACACTCGAACAGCAAATCCGTGACGCGGACATTGAGAAGGAACACCGCGAGACAATGCAGGACGAACTGGAAATCGCTCGCGACCGTCAGGACGCACTGCGCGAGCAGATCGACCGCCTTCGCGGCATGCTCAATCGCTCGC
>PLDF01000034.1:13632-13776 GCA_003135055.1 Bryobacterales bacterium
ATCCCACCTGGGCCGCCACGCTCGACGCCCTGCGCAAGCCGCGTGATCGAAGCGAGCGACTCTGGGAGTGGCGTCGCACTGCGCCCATTCGGCCGGTGGTCTTCGAGGACCCAGGAATCGTCACGGATGAGGTGGTGCATCTTC
>PLDF01000464.1 GCA_003135055.1 Bryobacterales bacterium
TGCGTTGCCCTATCCTCCCCCCGGCTCACATTCCATATCGGACGAAACTCACGACATATGAATACTCTATGAACGCTGCACACAGTGTTACCGATCACAACGGTCAGTTCTGCCACCACTCATCCCGGCGCCACGATCTGCCAGTCTAGCTCTGGACTCGCAAAACATGAAAGACTATAAGCATGCACTCCACGGCCCAGTGCGATCTCCCCTATGGCAAGGGCCGACTGCAAGTCTCGATCCCAGGCGACCGGCTTGTACCCCGCGAGGCCAATCCCATCGGCGATGAGACGCGCGCTGTAATGGAGGCGCTGGAGAATCCGATCGGGACCGCCCCGCTCCACGACATCGTGCGTCCAGGTGAGCGTGTGGCGATCGTGGTTAACGACATCACGCGCCTGACGCGGACCGACTTGATGCTCCCTCCCATCATCGACACCCTGAACGCGGCTGGAATTCCCGACCGGGATATTTTCATCGTATTCGCGCTCGGCATCCACCGGCGCCAAACGGATGAGGAGCGCAAGCTAATCGCCGGCGAAGAGACTTACCGCCGCATTCGATGTTTCGATCATATTGCTACCGACGATGCGAGTCTGGTGGAGATTGGCACGACCAGCTTCGGCAACCGCGTGGAGATCAACCGGGAAGTTTGGGAGGCCGACCGCATCATCCTCACCGGCGAGATTATTTACCACCTCATCGCCGGCTACTCGGGCGGGCGGAAGAGTCTGGTGCCAGGCGTCGCCGGTTTCCGCACCACTACTTTTAATCACCGCATGATATTCGACCCGGACTGCCGCTCAGGCAAGCTGGATGGCAACCCCGCGCACGAGGACCTGCTGGAAGGGTGCCGCATGGGCGATCCCGATTTCATCGTGAACGTGGTGCTCAGTCCCGATGGCAAGCTGATCCGCGTAGTGGCCGGCCATTACGATCTTGCGCACAGGGAAGGATGCCGCACGGTGGACCGCATGCTGCGCGTCGAAGTGGAGGCTCCTTACGATCTGATTGTCGCTTCGGCGGGCGGTTTTCCATTGGATATCGATCTGCGCCAAGCCCACAAAGGCATGGAAAACGCCTGCCAGGCGCTGCGCCCGGGAGGCTCCATTCTGTTTTATGCCGAGTGCCCATGCGGCGCCGGCATCGGGTCCTTCGAAGATTACGTGCGCCGCTACCGCGACGATTTCGAAATGCGGGAGGCGCTGTCGCGCGAATTCGTGGTGGGCGGCCACAAGGCATATTGGGTGGCGCGGCTCGGACGCCTGTATAATGTGCATTTGGTATCGGGTCTCGATCCGGATTTCGTGCGGCGCTGTCACTTCACTCCGGTCTCTCCGGCCGATCACGAAGCGGCTCTGCGGAATCTGTTGCGGCAGGCCGGAGCGGATGCCCGCGTGGCGGCGATCCCTTATTCCGGAGTCACACTGCCCGCGGTCCAAATCGCACAGGAGGTCTTATCATGACGACAACTTCAATGCAATTGCAGCAGCCGTTACAAAACTATGTAGGCGGGGAATGGGTCGATACGGCGGAGCATGATGTGGTGCGGCTCCCGTATGACGGCACGCCCGTGGGAGAAGTGCCGCGCGCCGGCGCGGACCTGGTGGAAAGGGCCGTTGCCGCGGCTCGCGAAGGATTCCATGCGATGCGCCAGCTGGCCAATTACGAGCGCGCCGATCTGCTGCTGCGGGTGGCGGATCTCATTCGCAGGGATCTGGCCGAGTACACGCAAATCGTCTGCGCGGAAACCGGCAAGCCGATCAAAGAGGCCAAGGTGGAGGTGGAGCGCGCCCTGCAGACTCTTGTAGCCGCCGCCCACGAGGCCCGGCAGCTTCGCGGAGAAGTGATCCCCATGGAATTCTCGGCAACCGGCAAGGGGCGCATGGCGATGACGGTGCGCGAGCCCATCGGCGTGATCGCCTGCATTACGCCTTTTAACGTGCCTCTCAATCTGGCGCTGCACAAGGTAGCTCCCGCGCTGGCCGGGGGCAATGCGGTGATTCACAAACCCGCAACCAAAACACCGCTCAGCGCTTTGCGGCTGGCACGAAGCATGGAAGAGGCGGGCGTGCCGAAGTCCGCCTACAACGTGATCACCGGCAGCGGCGCGAAGATCGGAATGGCGCTGGCGGAGCATCCCGGCATTGCCATGCTCACCTTCACCGGGAGCCCGGAAGTGGGCCGCACAATCAAGGCCCGCGCCGGCTTCAAGAAGGTGACCCTCGAATTGGGAAACAATTCGGCGGTGATTATCGAGCCCGGGTCCGACTTGGGTACGGCGGTATCCCGCACCGTGCAGGGGGCCTTTGCGCATAGCGGACAGGTCTGCATCTCTGTGCAGAGGGCGTTCGTTCATCGGACGATTGCGGGCGAGTTCGTGGAGCGGATGAAGGCCGCTACAGAGGCGCTCAAGATCGGTCACCCATACGAGCAGTCGACCGATATTTCTTCCTTAATCGACGAGACGGAAGCCATCCGCATCGAAAAGTGGATCGAAGAGGCGGTCTCCGGCGGCGCCAAAGTAGCGACCGGCGGCAAGCGCACCCATGCGACCGTCAGCCCGGCTATTCTGACCGATGTGCCGGCCGCATGTCAGATCTCATGCCAGGAGGCCTTTGGACCGGTGGTCGCCGTCTATCCCTACGACCATTTGGCGAGCGCCATCGAGCAGGCCAACGCGACGCCTTATGGATTGCAGGCGGGCATCTTCACCCCGGATATGCAGCGCGCATTCCAGGCGGCGCGCAAGCTGGAAGTGGGCGGAGTGATGATCAACGATATTCCGATGTACCGCGCGGATCACATGCCGTACGGCGGCGTGAAAGGGAGCGGCATCGGGCGGGAAGGCCCCCGCTATGCCATCGAAGAAATGACGGAAACGAAGCTGATCTGCTGGAAGGTTTAGTAGGACAGACCATCGCCTTCCTGGCGTGTCATCTTGTGAGTGGATCTCCGTTCCGCCTGCGCCGGCCCGCGCGCGTTTGTCTCAAGACAATAGAGCGGCGTGCCCGCCGGTTTTGCAAATTTCGAAAGACACAAGACGCCGGTTCGGCGCCTCAGCGCGCATCGGCGGCCAGATGGTAGCGGCGATGGGGATCCTGCGGCCCGCTGCCGATTTCCGCTACCAGACCGCGCCCTATCAGCGACACAAGACGCGTTCGGGCAGCGCGTGGAGAGAGTCGGATCCGCTTGGCTATCTGGGATGTTGAGAGCCCGCTCCCGGAACTTGCGGCCAATGCGCGAAGGATAGCCTGGTCCCTTTCGTCCTTTGCCGGCGCGTGACGGCGTATGGCGGAGAGCGTCACTCGAAAATGTGTCCCGATCTCCTCAAATTTTGGGGCGTCCAATCCGCGCTCATGGCAGGCGGCGGTCATTCGTTGGATGCCACTACCCCATTGCTCGATCAGCTCCAGTTCCTGAAATACTCGACCGATGACGCGGTTGCGGAGTTTGGAGATTCCTTTTTGGATGTCTTCAATGGTGAGGCCGAAGGGGAGCAGACCGGGGTTTTCAATCTCCAGGCGATCGTCAAATAGGGCGGCGCGGATCGGAGCGCCAGGCTGAGCGTAGTCGGCGTGAACGATCGCGTTCATGATCGCTTCGCGGACGGCTATGACTGGAAACGTCCAAAGATCGGTTCGCTTCACGGCTCCGATGATCGCTTCGCGAGTCATGTGTTTCCGCAAGAACGTAATCACTTCCTCGGCGGCTCCGGGAAGATAAGACCGTACCTCCGTAGAATCCAGTATCCGGCGGCGGTCGCTGCCCGCGAACCGTCCGGCCTGGATCCAGGCATCCGGGAAATGCTTCAGCCTTGAGGCGCCGAATAGAAGGACTCCGCCGATGGTTGGCGCGATCCGGCCCTGGTAGCCGGTCGTCAACTTGAGGCTCTGCAGCCCGTGGGGCGTCAGTTTCCGAAAAGGCTTGAAGAACTCGGAAGCAGCTCGGAAGTCGATCGCTTCCGAGTTCAAATCCGGCATAGGCTGCTCGTCGAACGAGGAGACCCGGTTATAGCGCCGCATCTCCTCGATCAGGAATGAGTCGGCCCGCCGGTTCGTTGAACCCACGCGGACGAAAACACCCTCCGCCGGGCCCAATCGATTGAGGTAGTGCGGCCGATTGGGACTCGGGTAGATCTCAACCGCCAATACCTGAGTCTTTCTCCATGGCATCACTTCCATTGAGGGGACCAACTTTGGAGAAATACTATCGGCAATCAGGTTGGCGAGGCGCTCTTCTTCCGCCAGCACATCGCGGACGCCCTGGACCTTCTTCGTGCCGTCCTCGACTCCAATCATGAGGATGCCGCCCGACGTATTGGCGAACGCGACAATTGCTTTCAAAACGCCGTCGGGCGAGGAAAGATCCCGCTTGAACTCCAGCGTCTTGCCTTCGTGCCGGCTCAGGATGGTAACCAGATCCACAACTCTGCATTTTACTCGGAAGCAGCGACGGGAGTAAAGCTTCCGAGTACGTCGCAGAGCCGGGCGTGCGTCCCGGCCCGCGCCGGGAATGCGGCGAAACGCGAATCGAGGACAACCAACGCGCATTCCAGGCGGCGCGCAAGCTGGAGGCGGGCGGAGCGACGATCGACGATAATTCGATGCGCCGCGCGGATCAAATGCCCTGCGGCGGCGCGATGGGGAGCGGCATCGGGCGGGAAGGTCTCCGCTGCACCATCGAAGAAATGAGGGAAATGAAGTCGATCTGCTGGAAAGTCTAGTCCTCGCCGGACCCTATTGTCGATGAGGTCCGGCGAGCTCAAGCAGATCGGCGTAACGCCAACGGCATAGGCTTGGCTGACGGATCGGCCGCAGGTCGACGGGAGGCCGACAAACCAGCCAAGTGGAATCGTAAACGCGGCGGCGTGACTCGGGACGCGCCGGCGATCGGTAGCGCCGCCGCTCGGGGGGCGGGTCAAGTCCGAGCCGCGGTCACAGACGCTGCTACGTGCGTTGCGTACTCGTCCATGACGGCGCGATTGCGTGACGCATCCCATCCGCGGCGTTGTGCACGAGGCACGGTGTCTATCTCCGCGACTATTAGATCGTCGCTCAGCTGTCGCGCAATCCCTTGCCGGAGGCAGACCGTTGTTTGCGGGTACGAAGAGGGCCGTCGCGCCGTGAGCAGCCATGAGTCTCGCCGGCTCGAAATAGTTGGAGTCGTTGCAAATAACGATGCCAAGCGTCAGCTCTTCAACCTGGAAGACTGGAACCTTGCGGCCAGCCTCATAGACCGACCGATTGATGGCCGGATACAGCTTGCGATGCAAGCCGGCGACCGACCCTCGCTGAAAGAGCGCCGCGGAGTTGTAGAGCCGGCCTCCATCCGCCAGTTCTGTGAATCCAACTATTGTCGTGACGGCGTCGCTTGCGAGGGGCGCAAGCGCGGAGTCGAGCCGGCCGGCGTCCGCGGCGATGGCGAACGACGCCCTCCGCCTCACACCACTCGACTCGCGTCCGTATGAGGCCGAGCGCGTCCATGGAGCCGGCGGCAAGCAGCGGAGCCTGATAGGCGGCGACCCTCACAAGATCCTTCCTCGGACAGAGTCGAGTGCAGGGCGTGACTGCGCCAGCAGCGACCATGATGGCACAGGCCTGGGTAACGTCAGCGTAGCGCGGCCGGGAACACCGTTGGCCTGCCTGCGCCGTACGTCGACAATGACCGGAATGCCGGGCAATGCGGAGGACGCAAGATGGCCGGCGCACACGCGGTTCGTGGCTGATGCGGTTGCTACGGCATAACTCCTGTGTGGCCTGGCGCATACTTCATGAGTCACGCGGACGAAACGCCCCGTCCTCTTGGCAGCTTCGGTGCTGGGGCGTCAGTCCGATAAGCCGGTTACCCGTCCATATGGATCCGATGGGCAGACGCCTCGACGTTCCCCAGGTCCGAATGGCGGGCAGTTGTATCGGAAGGCGACTGTTTGCCAAACTGGTTGAACACGCGGAACGGCGAGCCGATGGCGACTAAGGAGAAGATCATCGAGATTCAAGACAAGGGCTTTTGCTTACTCAAAGCACATTTTGCGCGGCCGGCGATCGATGCCTGCCGAGACGCGTTTTGGCCGGTTCTTCTCGCTTATCTCAAGACCCGGGGCGACGAGTCGAACCGTGGCGCGCATCGCCATTTTCTCCCTATGCCCTTCGAGCCACCCTGCTTTGCCCGGACATTCTTCTTTGACGCTGAGGTGCTGAGCATCGTGCATGGCGTGATGGACGACAGGGTAGTCGCCGACCAGTGGGGCTGCGATGCGCCGCTCCGAGGCTCAGACTACCAGGGCGTTCACGTCGATTACCATCGCCCATTATTTGGCGAAGCTCCCGATCTGGCGCTGCCCGTCCATATGTTGGTCGTCAGCTTTGGCTTAGTCCGGATAGCGCGGGAACATGGCCCTATCGAAATTGCACCCGGTACCCACCGGATGCCAAGAAAGGAAGCGCTGCGAGCGGTGGAATCCGCTGAAATAGGAATGCTGCCAGTCCCATTGGAGATCGGAGACGTACTGATTCGACATCCTTGGGCTTTGCACCGAGGCTCGCCAAATACCACCGACACACCCCGTGCCCTTGTCAGTATCCGCTATGTACGCCGCTGGTATGTGGACGACAGTCGCGAAGTCAACTCAATTCCCCGCGCCACTTGGGAGTCGCTGACGCCCGGCCAACAGAGTATCATGCGCTTTCCAGTCGGAGATTAAGTCGCCTGACGTAGACGTATCGGCAGCCACAAGAGCGAGAAACGCCCTACCCGCGGATATGGCGCCAGCCGCGGCCGCCAAGCCCGGTTCGGCGATCAAATTTTTCGACAGATCCGTCCCGGCGACTCAGTGTGCCGGCAACGATGGCTGTTCGCACTACGCAATGTTTTAGGTGAACGGCCTTGAGGCTAGGCTAGCGCTGTGATCGGGTGGTTTTGTGCTCGTGCCGGAAACACTCGCTTACGGTCGTGGCTCCGATTATAGCCGGCAGAGGCCGCCGGAAACGGAGGATGCGCCGCGCACCCTGCCGGCGCGCGGGATGCAGCGGTAGGGCCGCATCCCGCAAAGGCACTACTCCGAAAGGTCAGAAGTTATACTTGAGCGCGAACTGAATCTGGCGCATGGACGCCCTGGTCGAAGTAATGTAACCGAAATTCGACGGGGGCGCCACACCCGAGCTGTTATTCCAGCTTGCGCTCGGAGTACCCAATTCCACATGGTTGGGGGAGTTGAACATTTCCATGCGGAACTGAAGAGCGTGTCCTTCGCGGATCCGGAAATCCTTGATGACCGAGAAATCGATGTTGACTTGTCTCGGTCCTCTCAGATTGTCGCGCGCGCAGTCTCCGAACGTGCCGGGAGTGTTGTTGACGAACGCCTTCGGGTTAAACCAACCGTTTTGGTTGGGATTGGGCAGTACCTCATTCACGCCCGCAAGGCAACTGAGCCGCGAGCCGTTCGGCGAGAAGACCACGCCTGCCGAATCGTAGGTAGACGTCTCGGTCACCGAGCCGCTTTGAGCCGTGGTTATGGTACTCAACTGCCAGCTGCCAACCACCTCGTTCACAATCCCGCCGTGATTCAGAAAGCGCTGACCTTTACCGAATGGCAGCGTGTAGAGCACCGACGCGACGAAACGCTGCGGCACGTTGAAGTCCGAGGGGCCCCATTCGCACGTATGGGGGCAGAGCGAGTTCTCGGGCACGAAGTCGTTCCCGGGACCGCGGATGGCGCTGCCGTCATCCAGGGATTTAGAAAACGTGTAGGCCAGCAAGGTGGTCAGATTCGTTCCGAAACGCTGGGTCAACTTGCCGCTGACGCCGTTGAAGTTCGCGGTGCCGTCGGCATGCAGATACTGTATTCCCTGACTCCCAAATTCCGGATAGGGCAAGCGGGTAACCACGGCGGCGGTTCCGGCAACGGGCTGGCCCGCATTAATCAGGTCGTCCAGATGGCGGCTTTGCGAGCCATTGTAACCGACCTCCAGAGTAGTGGATTTGCCGAGAGTGCGCTGGACATTGAGCACGTACTGCATACTGTAGGTGGTCGGCAGGTGCGGGTTCACGCCCCAGGTAAGGCCGATGGGGATGGTCGCCGGAAGCGCTGCCGCATTGATGAAATTGGTATAGCCAAACGTTGGCTGCCCATAAGTGGTTGGGGCTACCTGCCCCGTTCGGCCTCCCAGTCCGCGATTGAGATCGAAGATCGAGTTCTTGCTTTCCTGCGAGTAGAAGATCCCGAAACCGGTGCGGACCGACCATTTGTCCGACGGGCTATAGGCGATCCCGAGCCGCGGGGCGAGGTTGAGGAAATTGGTGTTGACCAACCGGGAGCCCAGCCTTCCGTCCCGGACAGTTTGCAGAGGAGGGGACCCGGCGACGCTCGCTCCTATGGATTGCCAATAGGGCTGGTACCGGAACTCGAGGTTTTGGTAGAAATCCCCGCTGCCCGCGCGGACGTAAACCGGATGTTGGGCCAGATTCGCCACATCCGCGGTCGCGGAAAGCGGCGAATTCAG
This sequence comes from Bryobacterales bacterium, assembly GCA_003135055.1. GTDB lineage: Bacteria > Acidobacteriota > Terriglobia > Bryobacterales > Bryobacteraceae > PALSA-243. The sequence goes on from PLDF01000464.1 coordinate 8,502, forward strand.
ATCGACGCTCACCTCGTTGCCGGACAGGTCTTTCATCGGCTGCGCCACCTCCCACCGCAGACCCAAGCTGAGGGTCAGGCGCGGCTTCACCCTCCAGGTGTCGTCGATGTAAGCCGACCATTCGTTATTGGTGAAATTGGCCGAAGCCAGCGCCACGGCAATGATGGTGTCATACGTATTGCCCATCAGGAAGTCCGCGCCCGCGTAGCCGCCGGTCTGCGTGCTTGCCGTAACGGTGTTCGTGAACTGGCCGTTAAAAAAGAACTGGCCGCGGGGGAATTCGTTTCCAACCTGCGGAAACTCGTCATACCGGTACTCTCCGCCCATGCGCAGCGAATGCTTCCCGATCACCCATGAGAAATTGTCCACGCCCTGGTAAATCTTGTCGTTGATTTGGAATGGCTCGCTGGTAGGGTTGCCGAAGCTGCTCAGATTGTTGCTCATCTGGACGTTGGGGATGCCCCACGAATTCTTGTCCGTAATGGTTACCGGTATGTTCATTTCCTGATCCACATTCTCGACGCCCGCCAATTGCTGGGTGATATTGTTGAACAGCGAGTTGTAGCCGAACCGCGCCTCGTTCACTTTGGTCGGCGAAATGGTCCGGACGTTGGAAAGGACCCACTGGCTGGCCCGGGTGAACAGAACGCTCCCGTCGTCGGTAGTGATGCCGGGGGTAACGGTATTTTCGTTGGTCCAACTGTAGCGGCCAAACCACTGCGAGTTCGCGCTCTCGTTGAAATCGATGCGCTCGGTGACATTGTTCTTGTTGACCGGCGTGTCCGCCCCGTATTGGTAATTATTCACCGGCAGCCCCGATTTGGCTGGCTGATTCGGCAGTGGATAGTACTTCAGCAAAATCACCGAGTCCGGGTCGATGCGGTTGGCGGGGATCTGATTCCCGGGGAAAGGCGAAGAAGTAATATTGGGGAATGTCCCAACGCGCGAGAGCGGATCTTGCAAAGTAGTAGGGATGGCGGAAAAATCGCCGGTCCGCATGGCGGCCGTCATGGTTGTGGCCAGCGACGTAACCGTTTGCCGCGACTTGTATCCTTCGTAGTTCGACATGAAGAACAGCCGGTCCTTTCCGTTGAAGAGCTTCGGAATCCGAACCGGCCCTCCCAGCGTGTAGCCATATTGATTCTGGCGGTATGGCGTCCTGGCTGGAGAGGGGTTGGTCGCGGTGCGGGTGGCCGAGAGGAAGTCGTAACTCCTGGCGTCCAGAAGGTCGTTGCGCAGGAATTCCCAGGCGGATCCATGGTAAGCGTTCGAGCCGGGTTTGCTCGAGACATTGACCTGTCCGGCTTCCCTGCCGAACTCCGCGGGATAGATCCCGGACTGAACCTTGAATTCCTGCAGAGCGTCGACGGACGGCTGCAGGATGTAGGTGTTGAAATCGACGTCGGTGTTGGTGATGCCGTCCAAGGTGTAATTGGACCACGTCGCCCGCGCGCCGCTCATGGCGATGGTGAGAGTGGAGCGCGAGCCGCCCAGGCGGCTGCTCGCCTGCTGGGCGGGAGTAAATCCGTAGTTCACGTTAGGACTCAGCGCGACCAGGCTGAAGAAGCTGCGGCCGTTCAACGGCAGATCGGCGATTCGCTGTTCCTCGATCACAGTGCCGACCGTCGCGTTTTCGGTGCTCAGCAACGCCATATTGGCGCCGACCTCGATCGTCTGCGTGGATTGTCCCACGGCAAGGGTGAAATCGACGCGCGCCGTCTCCTGCACCTGAAGCTCGACGTTCGTTTTCACGACGGTGTCGAAGCCCCCCGACATGACCTTGACGTCGTACTTTCCCGGCGTCAGATCGGGGAAACTATAAAGTCCCGCGGTGTTGGTTGGGGTCGACCGCGTCAAGTTGGTCCCAGTGTTGGTGACCGTAACGCGCGCGTTTGGAACTAACGCGCCGCTCGGATCTCTGACTTCGCCGGTGATTTCACCACCAGTTTGAGCGGACGCGATGCCAAGCGCCGCACCCAGCAATCCCACCGCTAATGTTATCGTTCTCATATCAATCCTCCAACAAAGCAGAAGCGAAAACGCCTGGCAATCGTGGTCCGGCGCCACTTGGCCGCTACGCCATGCCATGGCTTGCGCGAAGTGGGACAGCTCGCTAAAGCCCACTTGCTGTTGGCGGCGCGCGGTGCTCGTCTCGCGATGCGCAAACCCCCCGGATCGGGCTGCGATCGCCTCTGGTTCCCATTTACTCCGCAGCAGGTAATGTACTGCTTGCGCGGAAGCGCGGTCCATGGTTAGCGGACATCCCGCGGCGCATGTCGCGCATTTCGTATTCGACGGTTCTGCGGCGCCGCCGGCTTCCATGGCCTGATTCATGACGCCCACCCGCGTCGTGAAGTCGACAGGTCGACACGCGCCGTCTGCCGGACCTGCAACTCGATGGCGCCGCGAACCAATTCCTGAAAACCAAGGCGCTCCCCGGGCACTCTTTCGTAATCGCGGTGCGGACGGCGCCTGTTGGCTGTATTCGTGAACCGGGGAAGAGCACCAGCCATACTCTCCCGGAACCGAGGCTGGAAACACGCAGGTTGCCACCCATTCGCGAACATTGCCGCCGGAAGGCGCACCAAGCCTTCGGTCCCACGAAACCCACCTCCTCACCCGTTATCACCTGGACGGTAGACTCACCCGGACGGTAGATTAGTTTACGCCACCGAGCCGGTCTCTGCAATGTGGTTGGGGTTAACGGACGCGCCGGTAACCGTTACTTTCCGCCGTAGTGGTCATAATCATAGGCGCCGGTGGTTCACCGCCGGCGGGAATTCGGATCCAGGCTAGTGGATTTCCGGTTCCTCCGGCGGCGCATCGCGTACCAGGAAATCGAAATCGCAGCCTTGGTGGGCCTGGGTTACGCGCTCCCGGTAAAGGGCAAGATATCCGCGGTCCTCTTTGGGGACCGGCTGTATCCATTGCGATCGGCGGCTCTCGAGTTCGGCTTCGGGCACAAGGAGATCCAGTTTCCGATTCGGAATATCCAGGGTAATCGCGTCGCCGTCCTTGACCAGGGCTAGCGGGCCTCCCACGTAGCTCTCCGGCGACACATGTAGAACACAGGTGCCGTATGACGTGCCGCTCATGCGCGCATCGGAGATTCGTACCATGTCCCGCACGCCGCGCCGCAATAGCTTGTTGGGAATCGGAAGCATTCCCCATTCCGGCATGCCCGGACCCCCGAGCGGCCCCGCATTCTGAAGTACCAGCACCGAGTTCTCATCCACGTTCAGATCCTCGTGCTTCATGCGCGCATCCATGTCCCGATAATCCTTGAAGACCACCGCCGGTCCCGTATGCTGCCAAAAGCGCCGATCCGCGGCGGCGGTTTTGATCACCGCGCCATCCGGAGCGAGGCTTCCGTAGAGAATCGCCGTTCCGCCGCCATCGAAGAGCGGCGCTTCGCGTCCGCGGATCACGTCGCGGTTCACCACCCGCGCGCCTTCCAGATTCTCTCCGAGCGTCTTGCCGTTCACGGTGCGGCAATCGAGATGCAAGAGATCCTTGATTTCCGCCATCAACGCGCGTAGGCCGCCCGCGTAATAGAAGTCTTCCATGAGGAACTCGCCGGAGGGCCGGATATTGGCGAGGAGGGGAACTTGGCGCGCGATTTCATCGAAGAGATGGAGGGGCAGATCGAGTCCGCGCCGCCGCGCCAGCGCCACCAGGTGAATGATGGCGTTGGTGGAGCCGCCGATCGCCATATCGACGGTGATCGCATTCCTGAAAGCGGCGAGCGTCAGGATATCGTGCGGCTTCGAGTCTTCCCACACCATATCGACGATTCGCCGGCCGCTATCCATGGCCATCCGAACGTGGTTGGAGTCCGCCGCCGGAATGGAGGATGCGCCGGGTAGCGTCATGCCCATGGCTTCGGCGAGGGCGGTCATGGTAGAGGCGGTGCCCATAGTCATGCAGAAGCCAGGCGATCTGGCAATTCCGCATTCGATGGCATTCCAATCCGCATCGCTCAGATTTCCGGCGCAGCGCTCGGTCCAGTACTTCCAAAGATCGGTTCCGCTGCCGAGCGGCTTGCCGTTCCAGTTGCCGCGCAGCATCGGACCCGCGGGCAGGAAAATCGCCGGCAGATTCATGCTGATTGCGCCCATCAGCAGCCCGGGCGTGGTCTTGTCGCAGCCGCCCATCAGGACCGCGCCGTCGATCGGCAGGCTGTGCAGCGCTTCCTCCGTATCCATCGCCAACAGATTCCGATACAGCATGGGACTGGGCTTCATGAAGGTCTCGGTAATCGAGAACGCCGGGACCTCTACGGGAAAGCCGCCCGCCTGCCACACGCCGCGCTTGACGGCCTCCGCGCGCTCGCGCAAATGGGCGTGACAGGGATTGATCTCGCTCCACGTGTTCATGATCGCGATCACCGGCTTGCCGGTGAAGTCTTCGCGCCGGTAGCCCAGTTGCAACATCCGCGAGCGGTGGCCGAAACCGCGCATCGTATCCGGCCCGAACCAGCGGTAGCTGCGTAAATCCTCGGGTTTCTTTTTGGTTGTCATGTCAGTGGCGGCGCATTGGTCGAGCGATGGATCTGCGTGGCTATCGTGCCGGCCACCGGCATGCCCCGGCCAACAGCCATGCACCGGGCCAGAACTCACAAGCCCGCATCGCACCGGCCCGTGATGGTTTTAAGATAACCGAAAAGCCGGGGTTTTGCGAATCCCCGGTTGCCCATGTAGATCGGTGCAACTGCTTGGCTACTGCCGGCTTTGGACAGGGCTCCGGCCTGTCTTTCCATTGCACCCACGAAGAACACAAGCCAGGAGGCCTGTCTTACAATGCCTTCAGCACTTGAAGTCCTGGAAGGTCGAATGGCGGTCCGAACCGTGCTCTAACGCGATGTCTTTGCGTTCGTAATCGATATGCAGAGCCGAAACCACCATCAGCGCATTCGCCACTTGCATGCGCAGGGTGAACGGATGGGCCGGGTCGCTCTGCAGGCCGGGGAAGAGATCGGAGAGCAGCAGGTGACGGCAGGCCAGCGGCGGAAAATCGGCCAGGCGCTTTTCGCCGGCGAGGCCTTGCGGCCCGAATACCTGCACCAGGGGCGTGCCGGTATTGTCGTCTTCGAACTCGATGTTCATGATAGCCAGCAGACAATCGCGCTTACGGTCGCGGGCGCCGCCGATCACGTGGGCTCCGGAGACAATGTAGTCGCTGGCGAGATTGCCGCGCCGATCCACCTGCCGGTACGACTTCGCGACCGCTCCGCCCGGGCGGAAATGCGTCATGGCGACGCGGCCCCAATTCACGGCGCGGACTTCGACCTTGTTCAGCGAGTGCGAAGTCTTCGGAATGGTCGCGGCGCCGAAGCCGCCCGAAAAGCCATCGGGCAGAGGCAGCGTGGCGGCATCGATGCAGCAGCTTTGGAATTCGCTTAGCCGTACCGCGCCCTGATCGGCGACTTCGGCGGGCTTGATGCGCTGCGCGTACTGTTCGTCGCGATTCGAAACCCAGGCGATGGCGCCCTCGCCGGTGGTGACGAACGGCAGCATCCACAACGCCTCTTCGGCCCAACGGCTGGAACTCAAGTACAGGCGCGACTCCAGTTGCAGATCGCCGATGCGCGCCGCCTTGAAGACCATCGGCGTATACACCATGGCCTGCGCCGGAAACGACTGCTTCGGCCCATACGGCGTCGCCCTCGCCGGCTTCACCGGAGCGTCGGCCTGGAAGTGCAGCGGGTGCTCCACGGTGAAACCGCCGCCGGAACGGCCCTTCATGAAGGTATACGCGAACGGGACGCGGTTGCTCTCGTTATGGACGACGATCACGCCGCCATCCTTCAACTTCGGCTCATTCAGCGGGGCAATGGCGAAGGCCTCGCCGGGGGTGTCGGCGGTCTTCAGATCGGCCACGGTATAGAGCGCGGTCTGGTGCGGACGCAACTCGAAGTTACGCTGCACCACCGTCCGGCCCAAACGGTCCACCGCCCGCACGCTGCCGTAGGATTCCTCTTCGTTGGGATTGAAGAGCGCGAACGCGCAGTGGTATTCCGACAAGGGCGGAAACGGCATGGAATAGTTGAACCGCCCAATCACCTGCTGCGGCGGCGCCGGATGCGCGTGGACGTTGTCGAAATTTCCGGGCAGATCCCAGCGCACGAATCCGGCGCTGAAGAGATCGCCCGCGCGCGCCACCTGCCCCGGCGAAGGCGCCACGCGAACCTTGGCGCCGCCGAAGAAGGAATCGCGCCCCGCCATCCGGCTCAGGTTCAGGAGCGCCGGCCGCATGGCGGGGATTTCCACCTTGCCCGCGTTATCGAGCTTGATCTCCTTGCCGGTGTGGTCGAACAGCAGGATCTGATACTCAGTGGCGTAGCGCGTATCGCGATACCCATCCACGCCGGGAAAGCAAGTCGCCGTCAGCAGCAATTCGGTGGAAAGATTCAGCGCGGGGTCGGCCGCGATGAACGGCGCGGCGACATCCAGCCAGCAGGCGCCCGAGGGAGCCGGAGCTATCTCCGCAGCCTGTTGGGCCGCTTGCGCCGGCGGAGCGGAAGCGGCGAGAACGGACCCCGCCAGACCCGAGAGAAAAGTGCGGCGGTCAATCGTGGTCATGGCAATTACGCAGTGGACCTACAATGCTACCAAAAACAAATTGCGGCTTCGCGCCAATCAGTATACCGTCACTGTCGCGCCGGCCGCCGCTTGCTTCAGCCGCCGGTCGAGAGTCCAGAGCACGCAACGAGAGAGCAGCGAGGATGCGATCAGGTGCACGTCGATCCAGCCGACTCCGAGCCTCCAGAGTTTGCGGTCTTCGATCAGTTGCAGGATCTCGGCGTCCGTCGCGGTTTTGGCGCGCGGCAGGGCGCCGAGATAGCGAAGCGTTTGCGAGCGCTCCGCGAGACACCCACATGCCAACTCGCCGCGAACCGCGGTATGCATCAGCACCAGTCCGTGATCGAGAAGCTCCTTGAGGGCTGGCCCGCCCTTACGGAAGTGCTCGATCCACACCGAAGTGTCAGCCAGGATCATCTTCCTCTTGCAGGTTCGGACCGGCGCCTCGGAATCGTACGCAACCCCGGCTGCGACCCGCCCATCGCGGCCAGCCGCATCGCCGCCTCCCGCGCGATCAGCGCCTCCAGGCCGGCGCGTACCAAGGCAGTCTTTTCGTCGATGCCGGTCAGCTCCCGCGCCCGCTCAACCAATTCATCGTTGATGATTAGAGTAGTTCGCATATGTATCAGTATGCATGAATTGATGCGGAGTTGCAACTGGGGCCGTTGTTGGCGGGCAGGCGGACGCGCCTGCCCCATGGTCGTGGCGGGCGGTTAGAAGTTCAGCCGCACCTTGAATTCGATAATGCGGGCGCCGGGGTCGACCGTGCCCGAAATATCGCGATACGCCGTAGTGACCTGGCCGAACGTGCTGCTGGTGTTACCGGAACCGGGCAGGAAGTTGGTGATGTTCAGAACGTCCAGCGCGCTGGCCGCGATCTGCAACGTCACCTTCTCCTTGATTCTGGTGTTCTTTTGCAATTCGAGGTCGAAGTGACGCTGCCAAGGCAGGTAGAGGAAATCCTGATACCCCATTTGGCCCGCCGGCGCCGGACTGATATACGGCGCATTGGGATTCACCTGAGCGGGCGTCAAGCCGTTCGATTGAAATGCCGCTTCGGTGTTATAGAGAAGGTTGGTGTTGTTGGAGCTGTTCAAACCTGCAACCGAAGTGGTGGTGGGCGGAGGCAAGTAGTAAACGATGCCGCCGTTGGGCCCGGATAAGCTGGTTTTGTAGATGCCCATCATCGATTGCAACTGCGGCAACGTGATGTTATGCAAAATCACGCCGTCGGCTGAACTGCTGTTGAAGGTGCCGAAGCCGGACAATTCGATCGGGGTACCCGATTGCAACCGGACCACTCCCGATAGCTGCCAGCCTTCGACAATTTTCTTCGCTACCGCATTGCTGGGGTTTAACGCCTTGCCCGGGCCGAACGGCAGCTCGTAGATCCAGTTGAACTTGATCGCATTGCGGATATCAAAACCGGTAGGCAGCCTGTCTAGCCGCATATTCCGCAGAGTGGTGGCGCTCGAAGTATCGTAACTGCTTGAAGTAGCGCCATCGGCCAGATTCTTTGCAAACTGGTAGCTGCCGTTGATGGTGAAGCCCTTCGCCAGGCGATGGCGAACTTCCACCTGGAAAGCGTCGAAGTACGAGGCGCCGTTGTTGGTCAGCAGGTTCGCCGAGCCGCCTCCGAGCGGGTTGACCTGGAAAAGGTTGGCGGCGTAACCGGCAGCCGCCAGACTCGCCATGCGTGTCGTGTTGGTGGCGATGGCGGAAGCGGCCGAGCCAGCCTGACCCAAGGTCAGATAGCCGGCTGTGGTCGAGTCGCTGGTGGTGCCCAACGCCGTCGAGATCATCGGAATATTCACCTGTCCAGGCAGGCCCTGGTTGCCAAAGTTAATGACGTTGGTGTTGTTATAGATATTGCCGCCGCGCGCGATCGCCAGATTGTTCTGCGCCTCTTGGAACTGAGTCAGATACCCATTCGAAATGGTGTTGATCTCATTGAGGTTCATTTCGCGCCAGAGGTCGGTTCCGTGGTTGCCGGTAAAGCGGAGATCCACCACTGTGTTGCGGTCAAGCTCTCTCTGCAAGCTGATATTCCAGCTCTGCACGTAACCCATCTTGAGATTGGGGTCGATGCCGTAGACGCTATTACCCGCAAGTGCGGCGATCGGATAGCTGGGCGTCGCCGGAATGGTCGAATTGCGCGAGGGGATAACTGGGTCGCTGAATTCCACGCTTCCCGCCGCTCCGAAGATCGTTGGATAGGTAGTGGGACTGATGCTGGTGCTTTGCGTCAGGCCTTGGTTCTGGCCGTAAATCGCGTAGAAGACGCCCATGCCTTCGCGTACCGTGGCGATGTTGTAACCGCCGCGGATTACAGTTGCGCCCGTATGGTGACCGAAGAGGGCGCCGGCAAGTCCCTCACTGGCCGGCAAACTCCACGCAAGGCCAGCCGAAGGCGCCCAAACCGGCGGCGGATTGTAAGGGTTGTTGAGCGGCGTATAGACCGGCGCCTGACCCGGCGTGTAGCCTGGGTTGAAGAGATTCCCCACGCCGGATACGCCCCAAATTCCGGCATAGCTCACTTCGGTGTAGAGATTATCCAAATTGACGAACGCTCCCTGCTTTTCCAGACGCAGGCCTACCGTCGCAGTGAGATTGTGGGCGATGCGCCACTGGTCCTGGACGAATAATCCATACTCGCGCATCCGGTCGCGGTCGATGGGAGCGCCGGGGCCGTACTGGTGGGTGGCCTCGCTGAGCGCGACGCTCTGGCTAATGGACGACACGCGGCCCACTACGTCGGCGTAAAGATTGGCCGCCTGGCTCAACTGCGTAGTCGTGGCTCCAGGGAAATTCGCAGACGTAAAGATGCTGGTGCCGCCCGTGTTAAGGGGATCGCCGGTCGCAACACCCAGAGCGATGCCTGGGAAATCGGCGCTGCCTTCAATCTGCTGGAACAGGTTGATCTGGTCGAAGCTGCCGCCGAAGGTTATCTGATGCGCTCCCTTTACCCACGACACTGTGTCTCCGAGGTTCTTCACCGGCGCGTTGCGGCGCTGCGGTCCCGACGTGGTGGTTACTCCCGAGAGGCCGGTTCCGGGGCTGGCAAAACTGGGCACATATCCCTTCCACGGCGAAAACAGGCCTGGCGATACCAAGTCGAAAAACAGCACTGTGCCGCCGTTAAGGCCAGCTCGAAATTCGTTGACCAGCGTGGGCTTGATGGTGGAGCGGAGAGAGATGGTGCCGTCGAATCGGTTGCTGCGCTGGCCGGTGCTGACAGGCGAGAAGAGCACCGTGCCCGTTCCCGGGAAGTCCGGCACGATTCCATTCAAGAAGTCGGGAACCGCAGCGTACCAATTGTAGTTGTAGACGAACGAAAGAACGTTCTTCTGCGTGACGTTATAATCGATGCGGCTGGTGAAGAAGTCGCGCGCGTCGACGCCCGTCGGCTGGTAACTGGTGGTGAGCGTGTTGTAATCGCCGCTCGACTGGTTATTCTTTACAATGCCGCCTGCGGCTGCCGTCTGCATCAGAGCATAGGTTTTTGCAAAAGTGGGGTCGGCGACCGTTGGGAATGCGCGCGTGCCCGCTGGCAGGCTGGGATTCGAGGCGGCGGCCAGCGCAAGCAGATTTACGTTTTGGATAGCGCCGGACGAAGTTGCATATGTGTAGATGCCGCTCGAAGCGCTGGGCGTCAGATAGGTACGGGTGTATAGGTTCGTTCCAGGGTACCGGTAGATTTCGACATTGCCGAAGAAGAACAGCTTATTCTTCTTGATCGGTCCGCCGATGTGGCCGCCTTCCTGGTTCAGCTTGATAATGTCGCGCGGCAGGCCGACGGCGTTGTTGAAGTAGTAGTTAGCGTCGAAATCCGTATTTCGAACTTGCCAGAAGCCCCCGCCGTGCCACTGATTGGTGCCCGAGCGGGTGACAAAGTTGACCTGGACTCCGCCCTGCGCGCTGGCATCCACGCCGGAGGCCGACGAACTCATCGACACTTCCTGGAGCGAGTCCACCGAGGGCATGATGTAGCTGAAGTAACCGTCGCTCGACTTCAGCATGTTGTCTTGCGTGTTCATGCCGTCGATGCTGATATTTAAAGAGCCCTTGGGAACGCCATTCACGGTCGAACTGCGCGGCGTAGTAGGAGTGGAGGTGCCCGGCGCGTCGACCAGCAATTCGACCGCGTTACGGGTTGCGAAAGGCAAGTCCGTCATCTGGCGTCCGGTTAGGCTGCTGTTCACCTCCGCCGAACTGGCCTGGACGATTTCGGCTCCAGCCGTCACCTCAACGGTTTCGGTTGCCTGGCCGACCTCCAATTTCACGTTTACAGTGCCGGGTTCGTTGACGATGAGGGTTACGTTCTCGACCACGTCGCCTTTGAAGCCGGCTTTGTTTACGGAAATCCGATAGGCGCCCGCGGGCAAGGACGGAATTGTGTACTCGCCCTTGTCGCTGGTGATGGCGTCGAATTTGACGCCAGTTGCCAATTCCACTGCCTGTATGGCCGCTCCGGGCACGGCGGCGCCGGTGGGGTCGGTTACCGTTCCCGTCACGGACGTCACGTTTATCTGGGCGACCGCGGAACTCGCCACAAGCAGCAACACTGCGAACAGACGCTTCATCTTCTGGTGTTACCCCCCTAACTGGTTTGCAATAAATCCTATACCAACTTTGAACCGGCTGGCAAGAAAATATTTTGGATTGGGCGGATTTCGATTTCAAGAACCACGTCGAAAGGCTTGTTAACGCCAGGTTAACTACCGTCTGTGCAACGAAATGATTACTAGCTCGCGACGTGAAAGAATTCACAAGCAGCGCGGCGCCGACCAGGTGGCGCGGGGCGCGCATGGCCCCTCGCACGAGTGCCTGCGCCACACGTGGTACGGTTTATGGCGAAGGATCATTTGCGTGCGCCGCGGCCTCTGCTGCCCGCCTGGGTCAGGTCCACGCCCGCGGCTTTCAGCGCGGCCATGCCGCTGACGTAATCCATCGCCGGAGCCAGCTTGCGGATGCCGTCGAATACGAAGAAACGCGCGCCGTCGTCCATACCCACGCGGCCGGTTGCGATGCCGCGGTCCTTCAGCGCTTGCACGATGCGCTGGTATGGGCTTTCGTCTTCCTGCCAGACGCGGATATCGCCGCCCGGGCGGATCAATTCCCGCGCGCGCATCTCTTCGAAACCCGGCAGCACCCAGGCCGGCGCGCCTTTGACGGGCAGCACCACGGCGAACGTGCGCTCGCTCTTTCCCCACCGCACGCCGGTGAGGTAGACCATGGCAGGTCCCGGCTCAAGCACGATGGCCTGCAGGCCGAACTCTTTCATGGCGTCCTGCAGCTTAGTCAAACGCTGCTGGTAGGTCTCGGCGGAAACTTCGGTGGTCTGTGGCATTCTCTTGTGTGTTTATCCAAAAGGATCGTCGATTGCCGGACTCTGTTTCGTAAACATGCGCGCGCCGCTTTCGGTGATATGCATGCAGTCTTCCAGGCGCACGCCGAATTCGCCGTAAATCGCGATGGTCGGCTCGTCGCTGAAGCACATGCCAGGCTGCAGTTGCGTGCGGTTGCCCTTCACCAGGTTAGTCCACTCATGGCCGTCGAGCCCGATGCCGTGGCCGGTGCGGTGCGGCAGGCCGGGCACTTTGTATGCGGGGCCGAAGCCGGCATCGGTAATCACTTTGCGCGCGGCCGCGTCCACGGATTCGCACGCCGCGCCGGGCTTGGCCGCGGCCAGCGCGGCATCCTGCGCCTTGCGCTCCAGGTTCCAGATCTCGGTCTGGCGCCGGGTGGGCTTGCCGAAAACGGTGGTGCGCGTGATGTCCGATTGATAGCCTTCCACGCTGCATCCATCGTCGATCAGCACCATGTCGCCTTCGCGAAGCTGCTGCGGCTGGATGCTGCCATGCGGAAACGCGGTGTACTTTCCAAAGATCGCCATGGCGTCGCCTTGCACGCCCAGCGCGCGGTACGCGGCGGCGATATTGGCGCTCAACTCGCCTTGCGTCATGCCTTCGCGCAGGGTCTGAAACGCCGCTTTGTAGGCCGCGATGGTGATATCGTTAGCGCGCTGCAGGAGCGCAATCTCGGCGGGCGATTTGATGACGCGGCAACCTACGGTAACCGGATCTGCGCTGACGAATTCGGCGGCGGGCAATTCCTTACGCAGACCGTCGAGTACGGAGAACGGCGTGCGTTCCTCGATGCCGACTGTGGTGACGGCCGCCGACTTCAGAAACTGCGCGATGCGCTGGTATGGGGGGGCGCCGTCCTCGGGTTCGAAACTCGCCGGGTCGCCTTTCGCTGGAAGCACCCAGGTATTTGGGCTGGTGGCGGAGCCGGGGCGCACGCCTGTGTAGTAGTAGAGACTCGAACCGGTCTGGCAGAGAATGGCGCCGATTTTGTTATCGCGCATCAAGCGCCGCGCTTTTTCGATGCGCGCGGCGCGCTCGGCGCCGGTGATGGGCTGGACGCCGTCCAGCATCGGCTTGAGGTTTTTGATGACGTCGGGCACGGCGACCGCGGCATTGCCGGGCCGTTGCGCGCGCGCTAGTTCCGCGGCTCCGGCGGCCGCGGTGACGATGAATAGCCTTCGGTTCATGCTGGCTTTAGCCCTCCGAGCATGGGATTCTGTGCGATTGCGGGAGATCGCTCGCTAAGAAGCTGTGAGAAAGACGCGTTCACACGAGTGTGAACGCTGCACGCAGGAGTGCGTGCGCCACGAGTCAGGCTGGCACAATGATAAGTTGCGGCAAGTGATGACATATGCTTTAAGCCGTCAACGTTGGGTTCTTCTTGTGCCACTCTGTGACTTGCTCGTACGCCATCGCCACACGTAAGGGCGAGCCCTCGTCGTAGATCTTACCGAGGAAGCTGATCGACCGCGGCAGGCCGCCAGTGAAGCCGCACTTCATCACCACTTGCGGGTTTCCAGTCAGGTTGGTGGTGGTGAGCAGAGAGTTCGTGGGGATGACGACCACGTCCCATTGGGCCATGAAGCGCTCGAACTTCTCCACCACCTGCGTGCGCGCCCGCTGCGCTCGGATATACTCGACCGCCGGAATCAGCCGCGATGAGCGGAAGGTATTCGGCCAGTCGCCGGCGGCTTGCCCTTTAAGGGTGCGCACTTCGCCGTCGCGCGTGATGTCGTCGAACGCGGCGGCGCCTTCGGCTTCCAAAAGGAACCGCAGGGGCAAGGCGCCTTCGTCGTATTCCAACGGGGTCATGGTCACTCCGGCCTTCTTGATATCTTCGAGCGCCTGCGCGTACATGGCCTTCATCTCGGCGGCGGCATTGGGATCGCCGCCGCGGCCGCCACCTCCTCCGCCTCCACCGCCGCCGCCGCGGCCGGCTCCGATGCGGTCGAACAGCGACTGCATGACGGCCACCTTCAGACTCTTCAGAGGCTTGCGCGGCTCCCAGTGGAACGGGTCGGCGCCGACGCTGCGATCATGGCCGTCGGGACCATAGATCGCGTTCAGCACGATGGCGCAATCTTCCACGCCGCGGCAGATGGGTCCGATCTTATCCATGGTCCAACTCAGCGCCATGGCGCCATGACGGCTGACGCGGCCATAAGTGGGACGCAGTCCCACCGTGCCGCACTCCGTGCAGGGCGAAACAATCGACCCCAGAGTCTCGGTGCCCAGCGCGAACCCGACCAGCCCGGCCGCTGTGGCCGATGCCGAACCGGCCGACGATCCGCTGGAACCGCGCTCCGTATTCCACGGATTCCTGGTGCGGCCGTTGAACCACAAATCCCCCTGTGCCAGCGCGCCCATGGAAAGCTTGGCCATGAGCACGGCGCCGGCCTTATGCAGACGGTCGACGCAAGTGGCGTCTTCATCCGGCACGCGGTCCTGGAACGGCTCGGCGCCCCACGTGGTGCGGATGCCCTTTGTGTCGAAAAGGTCTTTGACGCCGAACGGGATGCCGTGCAGCGGTCCCTTATATTTGCCCTGGCGGATTTGCTGGTCCGCTTCGGACGCGCGGTCGAGCGCCAGATCTTCGGTGAGGGTGATGAGGCAGAGCAGCTTGGGGGAATACTGCTTCATGCGGGCGATGTACATTTTGGCGAGATCGGTGGACGTGACGGCGCGGGAGCGAATCAGCGGCGCGAGTTGGGTCACCGGCCAGAACGCGACGTCTTCGAGGTTCGAGGGAGCCTTGGGCGCGGGCATCCCCGATTTGGGATTGGAAATGGTGGTGTCAAACCGCTGGGGTCCTTTAATGGGAGCGCGGTTTGGCAAGCCCGGCTGGAAGTGGAACGCGGGCTCGACGGCGTAGCCGATCTCTTCTTTGCGCAGCGCCTCATAACTGCCCAGCGCCTGATTGACGGGACGCAGCATCATGTCCATCTCGGCGTCGGTAAATTCCAGACCCATGAGCTTCAAGGCGCCGGCGATCTGTTCCTTGGTGACGCGCATGGGCGCTTGCTGGCCACGGCCGCCCTGGGGAGGCGTGGCGGCGCGGCCGGCTTGGGGAGGCGGCGTGGCGCGGCCGCCGCGATCTTGAGAAATAGCCGGGCGAGCGGCAGTTAGCACGGTTATTAGTTGAACTAATGTTCGTCTGTCCATAAACCTAAACATGATACACCGTTATCGGGCAGGGCATGGGATTGGCCATGGGGCTGCACTCGGCTTGGCCATGGGCCGCTTGTGATGCCGATGAGCTTCACTTACGGATTGACGGTGGACCGACCGCGATGTGTTCTTCGTGACGCGCATGAAGGACAACGCCGCCTTGTCCGCGGATATCGTCACAGCCTGTCCTAATCAGCTCAGCTCCAGGATGGGGACACTCAGATCGGGGGAATGCCCGCTAGCGACGGGAAACGGATCTATTTCTGCTCGGATCGCACCGGCCGTTTCGAGACGGTGTCTTCCCCGCTGTTTCCGAGGCCCCTATCCGGGGCGCCGAGCGTCAGTTGCTGGATTGGGTTTCGCGGAAAGCCTTCGTTCCGGTGGATGACGGCATCTGCTACATCGGCAGGCGTAGCGACAACGGACAATCCGCTCTTCAGTTCGTTCAATTCTCCAGTCAGACCAGCCGGCTACTTACCAACCTCGATGGCGTGATGGTCTAGTTCTGAGCGTGTCTCCGGATCGAACGGCCATTCTGTTCACCAAAACCGCGAAGTCCGGCGACAATCTCATGATGATCGAAAACTTCCAATAGCGCTATGTAGGACAGGCCTCCTGGCCTGTCCGCCTCCTTCCAGGCGGCTCTTACCGGGTGCGAAGATTCGCGCATGGCCCAAGCAGCCGCCTGAAGGCGGCTGCCGGCAAGATTTGCCGGGCAAGATTGCCTGCCCCACAAAACGGTAGAATAAGTAGGTTTGTCTGAATGAGAAATGTAATCATCCTCGGCTCCCAGTGGGGCGACGAAGGCAAAGGGAAGATCGTCGACCTCTTCTCCGCGCATTTCGATATCGTGGCGCGCTATCAAGGCGGTAACAACGCCGGCCACACCATCTTCATCGGCGATAAAAAATTCGTCTTGAAGCTGATTCCGAGCGGCATTCTGCGCCCCGGCAAGAAGGCCGTAATCGGCAACGGCCTGGTGATCGACCCGGCCGCGTTAATGGGCGAAATCGACGCCCTGGAATCGTCGGGCATCGACGTCCGCGCCAATCTGTTCGTCAGCAACCGCGCCCACGTGCTGTTTCCGGCGCACCGCATGATGGAGAAGATGTCGGAAGGCCGCCCCGGCCGCATTTCCATCGGCACCACCGCGCGCGGCATCGGCCCCTGTTATGAGGACAAAATCGGCCGCCGCGGCGTGCGCATCGCCGATCTGCTGGACCGCGACGCTTTCCACGCGCAATACGATTCCGTAATGGAAGAGAAGACCGCCATCGCCAAGCTTTTCGGCATTTACGAAGAACTGGATTTCCGCGGCATCCGCGACGAATACGACGCCTTCGCCGATCGCATCCGTCCCATGGTCCGCGATACCGCCCTGCTGCTGAACCGCGCCATCGAAGACGGCCAAGCCGTGATGTTCGAGGGTGCGCAGGGCAGCATGCTCGATATCGATCACGGCACCTACCCGTTCGTCACTTCGTCCAACGCCACCGCCGGCGGCGCCTGCACCGGGACGGGCGTGGCGCCGACGCGCATTTCCGGCGTGATCGGCGTTTCGAAGGCGTATGTGACGCGCGTAGGCGGCGGTCCGTTCCCCACTGAAGCGCTGGATGGCGCGGGCGAGCGGATTCGCGCCCGCGGCCACGAATTCGGCGCCGTCACCGGACGCGCCCGCCGCTGCGGATGGTTCGATGCGCCGCTGCTGCGCTACACCGCGGCCATCAACGGCTTCGACAGCCTGGTGGTGACCAAGCTCGACGTGCTCGACGAGTTCGACCAGATCCCCGTCTGCGTGGCCTACCGCATGGGCGGCCGCGAGGTGACCGAAATGCCGCCCACGGTAGCCGCAGTCGAAAAGATCGAGCCGGTTTACGAGTGCATGCCCGGCTGGAGCAGCTCCACCTTCGGCATCGATTCGTACGACGATCTGCCGCCGAGGGCCAAAGACTATCTGGCGTTCCTGGAACAACGCACCGGCGTGGAAGCGGGATGCATTTCCACCGGCCCCGAGCGCAACCAGACCATTGTCCGGCCCGGCTCGCGGTTGGAGAAGCTTCTGTCTTGAGGGTAGCCAAGCGCCAGCAGTTGTAATTGCGGCCTGCGGACTTAAGTCATCGGCTCCTCGGCAGGCGCCGCCGTGCGCGGCTTCAGCGGGTCCCATAACTCAACGATACTCAGTAAGTTGTCACGGTCGAGGGCCTTAACGCCAAGGGCTTCCACTTCTTACCGGACGCCTTCATCAAAAACAATCGCAATCGCCGGCCCCAAAGGTCCTCGCTTGCCGGTCTCGCAAAGCCTTTCAAAACGGGGGCAAGCCGCCAATGACGATCGCCGAGGTGGAAACCGTACCCGGCCTCTCCAGTTACCCCGGCCGTCTGCCATCCGCAGCCCATGTCCGTAGGGGTGCATAAACGCTTTCGGGATTTCCTCGCGCGCCGGCGAAATCCCGCTCCCTCACGGTCGCGGCTCTGTCCCGGCTGCGGGTGTCTGCGAATAGTTACGGAGCCGCGACCGTTAGTTAGCTCGCGCCGATTCTCGCGCGTCGATTCTGATAACATTGACGCGTCCCCGGCGGAGGTGGTGTTGCCGGAGGAGCGAGGGCAAGTCCAATGAGACCTCTTTCGATCATCGCGCTCCTGGCGTGCAACTGGTGCGGGGCACAGACGCCCGACGATTCCAAGCCTGCGGCATCCAACATTATGGGCGCGCAATTCCCGCGCATCCACGCCGATTTGCGAGTCACTTTTCGCGTAACTGCGCCCACCGCTCAGAAGGTACTGGTGCAACCCGGCGGGGCCGACAACGGGCTGGGCGCGGGACCCTACGAGATGACTCGCGACGAAAAGGGCGTGTGGACGGCGACTACGCCGCCCGCGGTTCCGGGATTTCACTACTATTGGCTGGTGGTGGACGGCTTCGCCGCCAACGATCCGTCGAGCGAAACCTTCTACGGCTACGGCAAGGAATCGAGCGGGATCGAAGTGCCCGAAAAGGGCGTCGATTTCTATGACGCCAAGGACGTGCCGCACGGCGAGATCCACATTGCGTGGTATCACTCCAAGGTTACCGGCTTGTGGCGGCGCGCGTATGTGTACGCTCCGCCGGGGTATGACAGCGCACGGACGCGCTACCCGGTGCTGTATCTTCATCACGGATCCGGCGAAGACGAGACCACCTGGACGAAACAGGGCAAGGCGAACCTGATCATGGACAATCTGATCGCCGAGGGCAAAGCCGTGCCGATGCTGGTGGTGATGGAGACGGCATACGCCACCAGGCAGGGCGCAACACCGGAAGCGTCGCCCGCCGGACCGCCGCGCGTGCCCGATGTGTTTGAGGATGTTGTGATGGGCGACCTGATTCCCATGATAGATAGCGCTTACCGCACTATTCCGGACCGGGAGCATCGGGCCATGACCGGCACGTCGAGAGGCGCGTCACAAACGCTGCAAATCACATCCAAACACCTGGACCAATTCGCGTGGATTGGCGCCTTCAGCGCTCCTCCCATCGCCAATTTCGACGTGAAGACCTCTCTCGACGGAGTCTTCAGAGATGCGGCGGCGTATAACAAGAAGGTGCGTTTGCTATGGATCGGCGCGGGCGCCATGGAAGAGCGGATGCACCAGGGAGCCAAGGCGATGGATGAGGCTCTGGAAGCCGCCGGCATCAAACACGTATTTTACGAGTCACCAGGTACTGCGCACGAGTTTCAGACCTGGCGGAGAGACCTGCGCGAATTCGCGCCCCGGCTGTTCCGCTAGATGGCTGCGGGGATGGACTAACTCAGCTAAGCTAGTGCCCGTTCTTCGCGCTTGCCGCAGTAATTCCCCCTCCGCCACTGTTGCACTTAATAACTGCCTTGGAGGAAGCTGCCGCCTTCCCGGCAGCCTGCTGGTTACGCGGGCATACGATTTCCTCCGGGAAACTGAGAGCGTTACGCCCCTTCGACGCGAATGATGGAAAACCACTTCGCACGCCTTCGGCGCAAGGAATCTCTCGCCGCCCGAGCAACCTGCGGCAGCCACCTCTTCGAACGATGGGGGATGGCGCGTTCTCCGAGAGCTGGAAGCGCACGCCGACCCTCCCCGCGGCAGCCATCTCTTCGCGCAGAACGCCTTGCCCAGCCATGCCGCCGGCGCCGAATAAAACGATCTTCATCGGATGACGTCCCAACGCGCACCGCGCCCTCGACCCACGAGCCGGGTTTGGCCGGCCTTCTTCATTTGCGCCAGAACTTTCTTAATCGGTTGTGAACTGGCCGCCGGCAACTGCGCCGCCATGTCGGCCAACGTGAAAGGCACCATTTGCGCAAGCACGGTTTGGCGAACCAGATCGCTCTGGGCGGGCCGCGCCTCGACCGACTCGACCTGGCGCTCAAACTCCTTGTAGGCGGCTCGGAGCGTACTCAAGAAATAATTCCACCACGGAACGATCTCGTTCTTACCTTCGTACCAACCCTGTGAGCACAGTTTCAGCACGCGGCAGTACTCCTCCTTGCTCTCTTCGATCAGTCTCTCCAGGCTGATGTACAGGGACACCCGAAAGCCTTGCGATTGAAGCAGCAACGAAGTCGCAAGCCGCGAAACGCGGCCATTTCCGTTACGGAAGGGGTGGATACATTGGCTTTGTGCTCCTCCTTAATTAAGTACGTCATTAATAGACATTTCCCATGATAGACTTGATAATAAATGCTTTTGAGCATACTGTTGATTCATGCGGTCGACTAAATTGATCCTGCAATAGATTCGTATTATTCAGGAAATTGATCGCGCCGCCAGTCGCTCACGTTTTGCGCGAAATCCCCCGATGAGGGCCAGGCGCTGTTTCAGGCGCATCAGCCGCGGATCGCCGCAGCATCGAGGCGCCAGCCATAACGTTCACGGAGGAACAACTCGTCGCGCGCGTCGGCGGCCTTGTCGAAGCCGCGGCACGCCACAGGCCCGACGAGCAACTGTGGGAAACGGCCGATCCGAGCTCGCCGCAAGTCATGTGGCCATGCTAAGCGCCGGCGAGATTGAGCAGGCTTTTCCCCCACCAACGCAAGGCGGCGCCGTATGGCGTAACCGTGCGCGCGCGGGACGTGCCCTTGCGCGTTGCCTGATTGAGCAGGTTTCCGCCGGCGGGCGGTTCGTCGTGGCGGCGTGACCAAGAATTTGTGCGACGGACTTCCCCCGCCAGCGCTCTAATTCCCGATAGTAACCGCTCAAGACCTGTTAGAAATCATCATGATACCAGCCTTATGATTGCCGCTCCCACCGTGCCGTGGTGGCGATTTTATATCAATAATTAATAGTCAATAGATATTATTTGCACAATAGATTAATGTGACATACTCTTGATATGACCTTACCGGTAGTACTGAACGTTCCGCACTTCGGAGTGGATCCGTTAGTGCCCGAAGACGGTTTCACAAGGGGCAACCCATTGCTTCGGATGTGGCAATCCGTAAAGCGCCAGATCGTAGACGACGTTCCCGAATCCCTCGCACTTTGCCAGTTCGATTGCCCCAGGGCGCAGTGCACGCAGGATGCATGGCACGCCTGCGATCGGCGAATTCGCAAAAGCGCCGGAGAATTAATCTTCGCCTCGCCGGTTGGGAAGCCGGCTCCTTACCGAATATTCACGCATTGACGAGTCTGAGGCCGCCCCTCCGATTCGGCTTCCGGCATGAGCTGCTCCCATTCCCGGCGCGGAACATAAAGCGGTCGTATGAGTGCGTGCGCCGCGACGCTGATCGGTCAGCGGGAGCGTCCCTTGAGGATCTCCTCCACCTGCGCTTTCGCCACCGGCAGCTTGTCGATGTTGTCGCGGAGCCATTGCGTGAAATCCGCTTCGATAGGCGCCGACCACGCGGCATCGATCTGGCCGGCCGTGTACTTTTGCTCCCGCAGACGCTGATGGCCGAACATATCCCGCAGATGCGTGATTTCGGAATAGTGCACCACCGACTCGGCCACTTGGGGAGGAATGAACAGCACGCCGCCATCGCGGCCGAGCACGACGTCGCCGGGCAGCACGGTAGCCATTCCAATGCGGATCGGAATATTGATGCCGATCATGGTGGAGTTCAACCTGGCGCCGTTGGCAAGACTGCTGAAATGATGAGATGGATCGTAATACCGGACGAACGACGTGAAATCGTCCAGTTCCTTCAGGCCGTTGATGTCCCGAACCGCCCCCTCATATACGATTCCGTTGTGGCTCCTGGCGTAAATGGCATTGCCGACGTTATCGCCAATCGACGGTCCGTCCTCCTTCAGATCGAAATGGTCGCACACGTAAACGTCGCCCGGCTGGAGCATGTCGACGGGCCAGGCGTTCTGGCCTCCAATCCGGCCGTCTTTCTTTCCCTGCTCCTCAATTACCTTGTGGATGTCCGGCCGGCCGGGAAGCCATTGCGCCGTTAGCGCGCGGCCCACCAAAACCTTTTCGGGGTGAATCGTAAACCAGCCGTCCGCATATTCGTGGTTGAATCCCGCGGTCCGCAGCTGGGCCCAGGCCTCCTCCAGCGTGACCGACTTCATTCGCTGCAAGACCCCATCCGGCACTTTCGGACGGCCGTCCGCGAATCGCTCACCCTTCCATTCGGGCGTATATTTGATCAGCAGGTCGCGAGTCAGGATGCCCGGCTGCGCGAACGCGGACGATGCCGCACAAAGGGCGGCCAGCAGGGCCGCAGTACAAAGTCTTGAAGTCCTCATCTCGTATTCAACCTCTCTTCATCGGCTCAAACCATGGCGTGCCGGGCACCTGGGCCTTGCGCGCTCCGTCGTCATTCAACTCTACCCCGATGCCCGGGCGCTCCGGCAGGGCGATAAAGCCCTTTTGAATGATTTCCCCTTCCTTCACCCAATTCCGCCATAACTCCGGGGAATCGATCCAGTGCCATTCCTGCACCAGGAAATTGGGAATCGCGGCGCATACATGGGCCGTGGCCATCATCCCCAGCGGCGAAGTCACCGCGTGCGGGGCCACGGGGACATAATACGTGTGCGCCATGTCGGCGATCTTGCGCGCTTCCAGCAGTCCCCCGGTCTTCTGAAAATCGGGCATGATAATGTCGGCGGCGCGCTTTTCGAGGATCTCGCGAAAGCCCCAGCGCATGTAAATATTCTCACCGCAACAGATCGGCGTGCTGGTAGACGCCCGGATCTCGCGCATGGCGTCGATGTTTTCCGCCGGCACCGGCTCTTCCAGCCACATCAGCTTGAACGGCTCAACTTCCTTGGCGACGCGCTTGCCGGTGGTGGCGTCGTAGCGTGCATGCATATCCACGGCTAAGTCGAAATTCTTCGGATATAACTCGCGCGTGAATGCGATCTTCGCGATCATGTGATCGATTTCCCAGTTAGTCGCGGTCCAGTTCACGCGGTCGAACCGGGCGGGGTCGGTGGCGTCGTCTATGTCGATTTTGGCGGCCGTGAACCCGAGATCCTGAATCTGGCGGATGCGCGCTTTGGACTCTTCGTTGCCGGGGATCATCTCCTTAGCGCCCGAATCGCAGTAGATGCGCACGCGGTCGCGCACTTTCCCGCCGAGCAATTGATACACGGGCAGGCCCAGGGCCTTACCCGCGATATCCCAAAGAGCGGTCTCCACGCCGGTCAGGGCAGTGACGTACTGGCCTCCCTGCGCCCCGGCGAAAACGCCGGAAGTGCGGATGCGCTCGAACGCGGCCTCGATATTAAGAGGGTCCTGACCCACCAGCAGGCGCGCGAACGACTGGATCAGGGGGACGTTGCCCTGCGAAGCGTCGGTGGTTTCGCCCTGGCCTATGATGCCCTGGTCGGTATAAATGCGAACGTGCACCTGATAGCCATGGACGCGGACCTCGGCGGTCCGCACTTCCGTGATTTTGAGCTTGGGCCGCCGGTAGGGATTGCTGGCCGACTGGACCGCGTGCGAAATCGACGGCAGCCCCAGCGCGCCCGACAACGGAAGAAGCGATCTCTTCAACAAGGACCTGCGATTCATGTGAAGCATAGCGGACCTCCTGTCAGAAAGTGTACTTCAACCCCAACTTGCATCTGCCGCATCGAGGTCGACGTGCCGCTGACGACGCCGAACCCCTGGTGAGCGTTCGTGCCGGGCTGCCCCGCGAACGCCGCCCCCGAGAGGATATTCAGGTTCGGCATTCCCAGGTTCGGGTGGTTGCTGGAGTTAAACGCCTCGGCCCGGAACTGAAATGAATGATGCTCGTTGTACGGCATCTTGAACTGCTTATGCGCCTCGGCGTCGAGATCGGCGATGCCCGGACCCTCGATGGCGTTGCGGCCCACGTTGCCGAAGAAACCCGGTACCGCCTCGACGAACGCCGCCGGATTCAACCAACGGGAATTCTCGGCTTGCGGCAAGTCGGCCGCGGCCTCCGCCGAGACGGACTCGGTGAGCTGCCCGACTTCCAGGGTGAGGTCCGGACGAACCGTCTGCTGCACCTGGACCTCAACGCTATGGAAGGCTGCTATTTTGACGCCCCGATGTTCAGCCTGCACGCTGTAAAAGCCAGGCGGAACCGAAGGAAACGCGTAGTCGCCGGCGTCCGTGGAGGCGGTGGTGCGCACCGCGTTGGTGGCTGCGCTGGTGAGAGTGATCACCGCGCCAGGCACGGCGGCCGTAGACGAATCGGTGACTCGTCCGGTAATTCCGCAAAGCGTCCGGCTGAATGCCGGAGCGCTGAAAAGCGCAAACAGTGCGCCCACCAGGAAAGAACGCGAAATGCGTGGCCCTGCGACGAGGTGGCCCATGCTATCCCCCTGAATTTGTTGTGCCCCTGAATTATGTACCAAACTCCGGTGTGGCGCAAGGGATTTTGTCTCATTTCAAAGCAAAGTAGAAACGTCCCTTTGGCCGGGCCGAGGGGGGGCACATGCTAACGTGCGTGGGCCTGGTGAAGCGGAGACGGCCCTTACTGCGAGCGACAGTGGCGCGCTCTGCCAGACGGCGTGGATGGACACAACCTTCCCGGAAGAGGTGACTGGCTATCTGCTATGCCTGCCGCCGGTCGGAACCGTTTTCGCCAGTCTCACGGACCTGTGTCAATTGCATGCCGCTCTGGGCGGGCAGGCCGCTCCGAGCGCTTGGCTGTCGGGCGGCGATCTGTCAGTCAAGACCACCGGACCGGTCATGGCCGGCCATGGGCCCGCCCCACAACAGTGGATAATGAACAGGAAGGTAGAGACTCCTTACATGAAGAAGAACCGGTATTTTCGCTGTGCGGCTGTGTTATGCGCAACATCCGTTGGCGTATTCCTGGTATCGCGCCAGGCCACGTTCGCGGCTGCGCCGGCGAAGCCGCTTTCCTCTTTCGACCCGCAAGCGAAAGCGCTGCTGGCGCAGATGACGCTGGAGGAAAAGATCGGCCAGATGACGCAGCCCGATCAGGAGTCAATCAAAGACCTCTCGGATATTGAGCGGTACTTCGTCGGCTCGATTCTCAGCGGGGGCTCCTCCGACCCAAAGGAAGGCAACAGCCTTCAGGCTTGGACCGACCTCTATGACCGCCTGCAGCGGCATAGCAGCCTCACCCGCCTCAAGATCCCGATTCTCTATGGCGTCGACGCCGTGCATGGCCACAACAATATACTGGGCGCCGTCATCTTCCCGCACAACATCGGACTGGGCTGCACACGCAACCCGGCATTAGTGGAAAAGGTGGAGCGCGTCACCGCCGAAGAGGTCCGCGCCACTGGCATTCAGTGGGTGTTCGCGCCGTGCGTCACTGTGCCGCGGGATATCCGCTGGGGCCGCACCTACGAAGGCTTCTCGGAAGATCCGGAGGTGGTGAAGGAGCTTGCAGGGCCGGCCGTGCGCGGCTTTCAGGGCACGGATTTGGCCAACCCGCTTTCCGTGCTGGCGTGCGCCAAGCATTTCATTGGCGATGGAGGCACAGCCTTCGGCTCCGCCCCCCGCGACACGGGACTCGATCAGGGCGATACGCGCGTCGACGAAGCCACACTGCGCCGCATTCATATGCAGGGCTACATCGAAGCGGTCAAGGCGGGCGTCGGCTCCATTATGCCGTCTTACAGCAGTTGGAACGGCGTCAAAGTGTCGGGCAGCAAGCAACTGCTGACCGGGATTCTGAAGCAGGAACTGGGCTTTGAAGGCTTCCTGATCTCCGACTATAACGCCATCGACCAGATCGACCGCAATTACAAGAAGGCCATCGGAATCTCGATCAACGCCGGCATGGATATGGCGATGGTCCCGAGCAAGTATAAGGAGTACGAGGCCGATCTGAAACAACTGGTGGAAGAAGGCGTGGTGCCGATGCCGCGCATCGACGACGCGGTGACGCGGATTCTTCGCGTGAAGATCGCGATGGGCCTGATGGACCGGAGCCGCTCGCAACTGGCCGACCGCAGCTTGCAAAAGAGCTTTGGCTCGGCTGAGCATCGCGAGGTGGCGCGCGAGGCGGTGCGCGAGTCGCTGGTGCTGTTGAAGAACCGGGACAAGGCGCTGCCGATGAAGAAAACGGCGCCCCGCATCCACGTGAGCGGAAAGAGCGCGGACGATCTGGGCAACCAGTGCGGCGGCTGGACCATCGACTGGCAGGGCAAGAGCGGAAACGTAACTCCGGGCGGCACGACCGTACTTGCCGCCATCAGGAAAGCGGTCTCAAGCAAGACCGAAGTTACCTTCTCGAAGGATGGAACGGGCGCCGCCGGGGCCACCGTGGGCGTGGTGGTGATCGGTGAGCGGCCCTACGCGGAAGGCGACGGCGACCGCGCCGATCTTAAACTGGCGCAGGAGGACGTGGACGCCGTGGCGAACATGAAGGCCGCGGGCATCCCCGTGGTGGTTATCGTGTTCTCGGGGCGCCCGATGATATTGGGCGGCATCCTCGATCAAGCGGACGCGCTGGTGGCTGCATGGCTGCCCGGCACCGAAGGCGAAGGAATCGCCGACGTACTCTTTGGCGACTTCAAACCTAAAGGAAAGCTCTCCTACGCATGGCCGCGTTCCATGGCGCAGGTTGCCACGCATCCCGGCGACAAGGACTACGACCCGCTGTTCCGTTTGGGTTACGGTTTGAGCTACTAAGGGGTATCGCGTGAAAGTTGGCGTTGGGCGCCGCGCTAGTGCCGTGACCGTGAGATTCGGCGCTATCGTGAAACCGCTTGCCGACGCGCGCGGCTCCGATCAGAGCCACGACCGTGAGAGAGTGATTTTCCGCACTCCTTCACGGCGGTGGCTCGGAGCCGCGCCGGTAACTTTTTCGCCGCGCGGGAGTATAACCTGAATGCAGAATCTCAAGCAGGACCTTCACTACACATTTCGCACTCTGCGGCGGGAAAAGGGATTTTGCGCCATCGCCGTGCTGATCCTCGCGCTGGGCATCGGCGCCAACACCGCAATTTTCAGCGTGGTGAACGCGCTGCTGTTCCGCCCGCTGCCTTTCCGCAACCCCGCGCGTCTGGTGTGGATCGCCAACGACTTGCCTGCCGTCGGTCTCTCCGGAGTGACCTCGCGCGTGGCCACTTTCAAAGATTGGAGCGATATGAACCGCTCGTTCGAGAGTCTCACCGGCTACTTCGCTTTCTCCGATTACAGCAGCTATACGCTGCTGGAGCGTGGGGAGCCGGAGCGGCTTTCGGGATTCTCCGTGGTGCAGAATTTCTTCGATGTGCTGGGTTTGCGGCCGGAGATCGGGCGCACCTTCACAGCCGAAGAGTCGAAGTGGCACGGACCGAATGCGGTCATCCTGAGTCACGGCCTGTGGGAACGGCGCTTCGGGTCCGACCCCAAAGTGCTGGGCCGGTCGATCATACTCAACGACGACTCCTTCACTGTGATCGGCGTGATGCCGCAAGCGTTCAATTTCGGCTCGGTCTTTTCTCCGGGCGAGCAGGTCGACCTGCTGATGCCGTTTCCAGTCACTCCCGAAACGGATCGATGGGGAAACACGCTGGCGGTGATCGGACGGCTCAAGCCCGGCGTCACAGTGGAAAAAGCGCAGGCCGAGTTCGATCTGCTCAACCTCCAGATCCATCAGGCGCATCCCGAGCGTTACCATTTCGGAGCTAAGCTCACGGCGCTGCAAAGTCAGATCAGGGGCCAGCACCGCCGTGGCTTATTGACGCTGCTTGGATCTGTCGGGGTAGTGCTGCTGATTGCGTGCGCCAACCTATCGAATCTGCTGCTCGCGCGGGCGGCCGGACGGCGCAAGGAAATCGCGGTGCGCGTGGCGCTGGGCGCGGGACGCTGGCGGCTGGTGCAGCAGATGCTGACGGAGAGCATGGCGCTCTCGTTGTGCGGCGCGGCGCTGGGACTCGCACTGGCGTTTGCGGCGACGCATGCCATTTCCGCCAGCCACGCGTTCAGCCTGCCGTTGCTGGGAACCGCGGGCGTCGATCGCACGGCGCTGCTGTTCACATTCGCGATCGCGCTGCTCACGGGGGTTTTGTTCGGCGTGTTGCCCGCGTGGCAGATCTCGCGCGCGACGGTGCATGACGCGTTGAAGGAGTCGGCCCGCGGATCGAGCGACGGTCCGCGCGGAAGCTGGCTGCGCCAATCGCTGGTGGTCGGCGAAGTGGCCCTGGCTTGCATGCTGCTGGTGGGCGCGGGACTGCTCATCCGCAGTTTTGCGCGCGTGTTGGATGTGGATTTGGGCTTCCGGCCGGAGCACACCGCCGTTTGGCGGATCGAAACCGGCAAACGCTATTCCACGGGCCCGCAGCGGACGGCCTTATTCGCGGCGCTGGTGAGTAAGGTCGATGCGGTTCCGGGCGTTGAATCGGCGGGCATGACCGATACGCTGCCGCTGGGACGCAACCGGAGTTGGGGAATCGTTGCGAAGGGCGTTATTTATCCGCCAGGCCAGATACCGAACGGGTTTCCGCGAATTGTAGACCCAGGGTATATCCCCGCCATGAAGATTCCACTTCGCGCCGGCCGTAATCTGACGGAGCACGACGTCGCCGGCGCCGCGTTTGTGGTGGTGGTGAATGAGAATACGGCGCGCACTCTCTGGCCTGGCCGCGACCCGCTAGGGCAGACCGGCAATTTCGGCGGCCGCGATTGCAAAGTGGTTGGCGTAGTGAGCAATGTGCGGCACAGCTCGCTCGAAGAGCAAGGCGGGCTTGAGTTCTATCTGCCGGTGGCGCAGTGGGGCGCCAGCTCGATGGATCTGGTGGTGCGCACCAAGCTCGATCCCGAGGCGCTGGCGCCCGGCATCCGCGCGGCTCTCCGATCCGTTGACGCGGAGCTGCCTGTCGCCAGCTTCGAAACCCTGGGAGACGTAGTCGACCACGCTGTTTCACCGCGCCGCTTCGTAATGTTGCTGCTGGGCGGATTCGCCGCATTGGCGCTGCTGCTGGCGTCGCTGGGAATTTACGGCGTGGTTTCGTACTCAGTCACGCAGCGGACCAGAGAGATCGGCGTGAGGATGGCCTTGGGCGCTTCGGCTTCGAACGTGCAGTGGGGCGTGGTCCGGCAGACGCTGATCCTGGCGTTCGGCGGCATCGCAGCGGGCATCGCCGGCTCGCTGGCGGCGGCGCGGCTGCTCTCGTCGCTGCTGTACGGAGTGAGCGCCGAAGATCCGGCGACGTTCGGGGCCATGATCGCGGCGCTGGCCGCCGTGGCTGCACTCGCGGGATACATTCCGGCGCGGCGCGCCTCGCGCATCGACCCTATGGCGGCCTTGCGGATGGAATAAAATCTCTGAGGATGGAATAGATAATGTAGTATATTATGGTATATGTCTCAGATCACGATTTATTTGCAGGATGAGATAGAGGACAAGGCGCGAAAGGCCGCCAAGGCGAACGGAAAATCGGTCAGCCGCTGGCTGGCCGAGCAAGTGGCGCACAAGCTCGACGACGCGTGGCCGCAAAGCGTGCTCGATGCAGCGGGCGCCATTCCGGACTTTCCCGAGTTAGCGGAGATCCGAAAAGGCTACGGGAAGGATACGGCGCGGGAGTCCATGGATTGATCCTGCTCGATACGAACACCGTCATCTACTACCTGAAAGGAGTGGAATCGGTGGTCGCCCGGCTGAACGCAGCGTCGCGGCATGAGGTGGCCATCCCCAGCCTGACGGTCTACGAAATCGAATATGGCAACCGCAAGACGGGGTCGCGGCGGCGAGCGATCGTCTCCGCACTGTTGGCGGCGCTAACTCAAGTTCCGTTCGACGGTGAGGCGGCGCAAGAGGCTGCCCGGATTTGTAGCGACCTGGAAGCCCGCGGTCTGGTAATTGGGCCGATCGATCTACTGATCGCGGGCACTGCGGTAAGCCGCGGGGCGGTGTTAGCGACGAGTAACACGCGCGAATTCTCCAGAGTCAAACATCTGCGGCTGATCGACTGGACGAAGTGAGCCTTAGTTTCGTCTATACGCTGTTTGTGCAAACTGCTAAACTGTCTTCCGTGGATGACATGCAGGCAGTAATCAAGCAACTCCAGGACACGGATATCGTAATGGCGGCATTCAGGCGCGGCAGGCGGAGGTGCTGAAGAGCCACGGAGAATGGCTGGAACAGAACGAGCTGTGGATGACCAAGCATCGTGAAGCGGTGGCCAGACACGACCTAATGATGGCCGAGATCGAGGACAAACTGAACGGCTTGATCGGCGTCGTTGACGATTTGGTGCGGAACCGTAAGAGCGAGTAGCCATTCGGCCGCGCACTCACCACCCGCATCGCCCGTAAAATGGCGGCAGCCCGCAGGAGCCACGGCGGCGGCCGTCCACGCAAGCAGACGCCATGCCGGAAGTGCGGCAAGATGTGCCCCAGCGAGACCCTCTCCCGCGTACACTGCTGAGGTGCTAACTACCCTTCCCGATATTCCCCGAACACCCCGCGCAGCCGGTCCGAAATCTCGCCCACCGTCGCATACGCTTCGGCGGCATCCACAATTGGCGGCATCAAATTGCTTCCGTCGCGTGCGGCCCGCTCCAACTCCGCCATTTTCCGATCCACCGTACTCTGGCTCCGCGACGCGCGCACCTGCTGCAGCTTCTCCACCTGGGCGCGCTCCTGGGCCGGGTCCAGCCGGAACGCCGGAATAGTCCGCTCGCCCTCCTGCTGGAAGCGGTTCACGCCTACTACCGTCCGCTCGCCGGTCTCTACCGTGCGCTGGTACTCGTACGCCGCGTTCTGAATCTCGGTCTGTATGTAGCCCGTCTCAATCCCGCGCAGCGCGCCGCCCATCTCGTCGATGCGGCGGATGTATTCGCCCGCCTCTTGCTCCATGGCATCCGTCAGCGCCTCGATGTGTCGACTGCCGCCGGCGGGGTCCGCCGTGTTGGTGACGCCGGTCTCATAGGCGATCACCTGCTGCGTGCGCAGCGCGATGCGCGCCGATTCCTCCGTGGGCAGCGAAAGCGCCTCGTCGCGCGAATTGGTGTGCAGCGATTGCGCGCCGCCTAAGACCGCCGCCAGGGCTTGCACCGCGGTGCGCACAATGTTGACGTCCGGTTGCTGCGCGGTGAGCGTCGAACCTGCCGTTTGCACATGGAAGCGCAACGCGAGAGATCGCGGATCCTTGGCACCGAAGCGGTGGCGCATCAGGCTGGCGTAGATGCGCCGGGCCGCGCGGAATTTGGCGATCTCCTCCAGAAATCCATTGTGCGAGTTGAAGAAGAACGACAGGCGCGGCGCGAACGAATCCACAGCCAATCCAGCCTGCACGGCAGCCTCAATGTAGGCGATGGCATTGGCGAACGTGAAGGCCAGTTCCTGCGCGGCGGTGGAGC
>PLDF01000166.1 GCA_003135055.1 Bryobacterales bacterium
CAGCCATGATTGGCTGCCCCACCAATTATGCAGATGTTCGACTGTGGGAAAAGTAGGTGGCATTGGGCCAGAGTGCCCGCGGCACATCGGATCATAGGTCCGTGAGATGGCGAAACCGGCCCCCAAGCAACGGCTGCCCGCCGAGCCTCCGCGGACACACCAGACTCTGTGGATCTATGTCTTCGTGTTCCTGGCGACATTTGCCGTGTACGCGCAGGTGGGCCGCTTCGACTTCGTCAACTTCGACGACCCGGACTACGTTACCGCCAACCCGCACGTGCGCGGCGGAATCACCGCGGAGAACGTCGCCTGGGCATTCACTTCGAACGACGCCGCCAACTGGTTTCCGCTCACCCGCCTTTCGCACATGCTCGATTGTCAACTCTTCGGCCTGCGCGGCGGATGGCACCATCTCACCAACGTGCTGCTGCATTCGCTGGCCGTGCTGCTGCTCTTCGCATTTCTGC
This sequence comes from Bryobacterales bacterium, assembly GCA_003135055.1. Taxonomy (GTDB): domain Bacteria; phylum Acidobacteriota; class Terriglobia; order Bryobacterales; family Bryobacteraceae; genus PALSA-243. The sequence continues at coordinate 468 of PLDF01000166.1, forward strand.
ATCGCTCGACCGGGCGCCTCTGGCCCAGCGCGTGGGTCGCGTTTCTCTTCGCGCTGCATCCTTTACATGTCGAATCCGTGGCCTGGGTGGCGGAACGGAAGGACGTCCTCAGCGCTCTCTTCGCGTTGCTGGCGCTTTGGAGTTACCTACGATGGGTCGAGCGCCCGTCGCTGAGGCGCTATCTGCTGGTCGCGCTGGCGTTGGGTCTGGGCCTGATGGCCAAGCCCATGATCGTGACCCTGCCGATCGTGTTTCTGCTGGTGGATATCTGGCCGCTCGGCCGCGGCCTACGATGGCGCGAGAAACTTCCGCTTTTCGGCATGTCCGCCGCGGCAGCCGGGGCCACGTACCTGGTACAACAATCCAGCGGAGCCGTCAGGACGTCGGATCAATTTCCCTGGTTGCTCCGGGTGGAGAACGGCCTGGTTTCCTATGTGGTCTACATCGCCAGGATGTTTTGGCCGGCGCGGTTAGCGGTGTTCTATCCCTACCCGGTTGCGGTGCCGGTGTGGCAGGCCGCGGCGGCCGCGCTGGCGCTTCGAGGAGTCGGAGGAGTCGGCAACCATCTGCAGTTCGCGCAGGACGAATTCCGGAACGACGAGGACCCCTTCGAGGAAGCCGGTCTCGGAGATGTCGGCGATGCGGCCATCGATGATGGCGCTGGTGTCGATCACTTTGATGTTGCGCTTGCCGGCGCGTTCGCCGGAGAAAAGGCCGCCGAGCGCCGCGAGGTTGAGGAGGTCGCCCTTGCTGGCGCCGACCACCAGGCCGATGTAGGTCATGAGCAGCAGCACAGCCAGCTGCAGGAGGCTGCGCGCACGGCCATCGGGCAGGCTGTTGCGGAGAACCAGAGAAAAGAGGAAGGCCCCGATGATACCGAGCAGGCTGCCGATGACGGCTCCAAAGAGACGCTTCAGGCTGAGCGCGCGCACGCGCAGCTCAAAGAGGATGATGAGCGCGGACAGGACGGCGCCGACGCCGGCGGCGGTCCACTGATTGATGCCGAAGGGGCGAAAGAACCAGCAAGCAGCCGAAAAAATAAGTATGAAGAGCAGACGAAGAGCAAATAAATCCATATGGCCCCCGACAACGAACGCCAGGCGACGCGGAAGGATTAGCTGGGGGAAACACAAAAGTCAGCATTGCCGGGCAAACGGAGTATACGCAGGGGCCAGGGGGCAGGCCAAGGCCACGATATTCACAGGGCAGCGAACGAAAAGTGTATTGACAGACGCACAAATGCGTGGCGAAATGCCTGGTTCCCGCGACAAAAGCGAGAGAAATGTTCGTGATCCACGAGCGAAAAAGGGCCTGCTCGGGGGCAAGCCAGCGGCCCGCCTTAGTACTTTGGTACCTTCGGGTCGATCTCGCTGGACCACGCGAGGATGCCGCCGGCGAGGTTGTGCAGTTTTTCAAAGCCGTTCTTCGCCAGAAATTCCGCGGCGCGCTGGCTGCGGCCGCCAGATTTGCACTGAACGACAATTTCCTGCGCTGTATTCAGTTCGTTCATGCGCTTCGGCAGATCGTTGAGCGGGATGAGATGTCCGCCGATCTGCGCGATCTGGTATTCGAAGGGTTCGCGGACGTCGAGGATAAAAAGATCGTCGCCCGCGTCGAGGCGGCGCTTCAGTTCCTTCACGGACATCTGAGGAATGCCATTCTGCATGGTGGCTGCTTTCTGTTCCGGGACGATGCCGCAGAACTGCTGGTAGTCAATCAATTGGGTCAGGGTGGGATGCGTGCCGCAGACGGGGCAGTCGGGATTTTTGCGCAGCTTCAGCTCGCGGAAGCGCATGTCGAGCGCATTGACCAGGAGCAGGCGGCCGATGAGCGGCTCGCCTTTGCCGAGGATGAACTTGATCACTTCGGTGGCCTGGATGATGCCGACGAGGCCGGGCAGGATGCCGAGCACGCCACCTTCCGCGCAGGAGGGGACGAGGCCCGGCGGCGGCGGTTCGGGATAGAGGCAGCGGTAGCAGGGACCCTGCTCGGTGGCGAAGACGCTGGCCTGACCTTCGAAGCGGAAGATGGAGCCGTAGGCGTTGGGCTTGCCGGTGAGCACGCAGGCGTCGTTGACGAGATAACGCGTGGGGAAATTGTCGGTGCCGTCGGCGACGATGTCGTAGTCCTTGATGATGTCAAGGGCATTGGCGCTGGAGAGCATGGTGTCGTGCTTGATGATCTTGATGGCGGGGTTC
>PLDF01000283.1 GCA_003135055.1 Bryobacterales bacterium
GCTGCGCTCCCGACCCGCTGTTCGGCGTAATCGATACCGTGGTCGGCGCTGAGCTTGCGGCTTGAACGATCGTGCTGTCCGTGGCGCCGGCGGTCGCAGAGCCGCCGCCCGATAAGCTCACGGAGTTCACTTGCGGCGAACTGGCGCTCGCCCCCACATTCACGGTCACCGTAATGGCCGGATAACTGGCGCCTGCGTACAATACGTCGCTCCGGATGCAGGTGTTGCTCGTGCAAGTCCATCCCGTGCCCACCATCGAAACCAGTGTCAGCCCCGACGGCGCCGTCTCGGTTACCGTCACCACGCCGCTGATCGGGCCGGCGCCAGTTATATCCGAAACCGTTACGCTGTAAGTCGCCCCGTTTTGCCCCTGCGTGAAATTACCGTTATGCGACGAAGTGACGCTCAGCGCCGCGGGGATTGGCGTGCCGATGAAAGTCTCGTATTGAGCGCCGGTTGGAATATTCAGATTAACCGACGATGGATCAAAGACGAAATTCGGGTAAGACGGCGTCAAAGTTACAGCCCCGGACGCTGGTATGTTAAAAAGACAATACCACCCATCCGGGGCAGTTATTGCGCCCCCCGCAGCGCCACCGGAAATCGCGACCCCGGAAAGTGGATGACCCAAATTGTCCTGCACCATACCGTAGATCGAGTTTTGTGTTCTCTGAATTTGCGCTTGAGCGACAGAGTTCGCTGTGAGGCTGGCAGGCAGGCTGGAAGCGCCGCCCACGGCCGGCGGGGTAAACGTGGACGGAATCAGAAATGCAGCAATCATAGTGGCTAACGCATCGGATCCTCCCGTGTCAATATCCGCTGTCCACGTTCCGTCCGTCTGAATCGGGGTCACAGGTTGGGCGAACGTGGGCTTTTGCCACCATCCGCCCAAGACATAGATATAGGCGGCTACGCCATAGCTCGCCGGGCTCACATGGGAAACCTGCCCTTCCAGTGCGTAGCTGGAGCCATACGGAGGTACAAAAGTAAAGCCGATCTCCGGGGTCCCAGGACCGTCGATCACGCCGTTGCAAACGATCGGCGAGGTCTGCCCGCTGAAAACACTTTGCATGCCGGGCTTTAGAGTCCCAGTCGCATCCCAAATGCCCCAGTAAGCACCCTGAGGACCCTCGTACGCCGCCTTCCATTCTTCGTCGAAGGCCTCGAAGTAAAAGTATTGAATGCCGCCGCTGTTCGCCCACGACACGAACTGCAGGAAATACTGAGCCGAATTCGCAGGCGACGGGACTGCGGCCCCGACCGCCGCCCCCCCGCCCGGCCACCCAGTCTCCGACACGACCACCTGCTTACCCCCGGCGGCAGCAACGAGCAATTGATACTCCTGGGCCAGAGCACAGATCGCATTGTCGATCGAAATCCCTTCCCAATATGGATAGAAATTGCCAAAAATGATATCGCTGGCGGCGATCACGTTGGGATGCGCGATTAGCGTATCGTAAGTGTCGGCAGCCGTCACCGGTATATTCGCTGGTATCGCTTGCCGGACCTGGTTCATGTATGAGATCAGCTGGCTCTCGCTCACGTCATTGCGAAGAAGGGCTTCGCTGCCGACAATTGCGATATCGACTTGGCCCGCGTCCGCAGCCGCGATCAGATTTGCGATTTCCGCGCTGTTTTGAGCCAGATCGCTACTGATCCACGCATTGGCTGCCACTTTTAGGCCAAGTTGCCGGGCGACCGACGGCGTATTCTCAAGGCCTGTCGTGCTACTGAACGAGCGAATCCACTGCGTATAGGGCGCGATGATCGTCATTCTCGCCTGGATCTGAGCGGCACTGACCTGTGGATTCACGTTCGGGTCCTGGCCAGAGAGATAAGGGCTAAAATCAAGGCCGTAGACTTGCGATGGGCCCTGGGCGATAGCATCCGTCGCAAAAGCTAGGATAATCGTGGAGAGCAGGAATGCTCGAAACATGGTCTTCTACCCTTCCCGCCAGGTATGTGGTTGCAGTTCCCGGCGATTGCAAGTAAGGACTCGTCGATGCTAACCGAAAATGCTCTTCAGTGTCAAGAAAATACTTATTGAGAACGCATGTGCAATCTGTTGTAGAATTGATTTGCTAAATTTGCGATTATTTTATGCCCAAGCGCAGAGTCACGGAGAATGACGAAGTCCTTGCTGCTTATCTGTTTGCCGAAGAAGGGCGCACCCAGGCCGAGATCGCCGATGAATTGGGTGTAAGCCCCGCTGTCGTGTCGCGCATGTTGTCCAAGGCAGACGGACGCTACTTGGAGCGGAAGCTGCGCTTCCTGCGAGACAAGGTCTCGGCGCCATTAATATCCGAGTTGGAAACGAGACTGCTTGCCGGTCAGATATCATCCGAACTTGATCGCGTCTCCCAATTCGCCGCCGGAAGGCCCGGTCCGAGGGTCCGCGTCTTTCGTCCTGCGGCAGAAGCGTCCGGCGAGGAACTCCTGGCCACTTTCGCCAAGATGGCGGCCCCTTATGTCATGCAGCTTATTGGCGGATCCTCAAGGTGCGGCGTGACCTGGGGCCGTATGCTCGCAAAGCTGGTTGCCGCCGCAAAGCGGCTGGGCACCCGCCAAAAGGCGGCCACCGAGTTTGTCCCCCTTGCTGGGGAGCCGCTTGGATTCGCCCCTACAAGCTCGTCTTCGTCGATTCTTTCAGACGAGTTCCAACAGTTGGTTCTGGGTTCGGGTCATCACGCGAGGTCTTTGACGATGCTGCCGGCCCTGATTCCTCGGGATTTCAATCTCCAAGAAAGAATCACCATTAAGAAGCTAATTGGGAGGCTACGCGACTACCAGGAAATTTTCCTCGGGGCAAAACCAGGTGATCCGCCAATCGCAGAGTCGCTCGACGCGTTGATAACCTCGGTTGGGCGTCATCCGCTGGGCTTCAAAGATGGCAGCCTATTGGACAAAGACGAGGAGCGGCCGCTTTTTCTGGGCGATATCGGGGGCGTACTGCTCCCTAAGCGGGCGGAGGGCCCTGGGCAGGATCGCAAACTCGCGGAGGCAATGGCGGATTTGGCGGACCGCTGGACCGGGCTTCGCGTTCGGCACGTTCGGGCGTGCGCTGATCTCGCTCTTGCGGCCCCTTCCGCCGCGGTCGGCGTTGTCGTCCTCTCGGTCGGTGGGGATCGCGCGCCTGTGGTCTTCGAGTGCGTAAAGCTTGGGCTTATCTCGCATCTCCTAATCGATGGCGCGCTTGAGCAGGCGCTCCTGGATGTGTGTCGCGTTCGCTCGCGGATATAATCGTCGTGTTCGCCTGTTTTGGGCGCTTGCGTTGAAGCTCGTGGCATAACCCGCTGACGACTCTCGTTTTGCGCCGGGTAGCCGGGGGGTCTGGTTCGCTCGAAAATTTCCTCTTGAGGCGCCTCGCAATTTTCTCTACTATGTAGAACATGCCGAAAGGCGAGACCCTCGGAGAGTTCGAACATCTCACGCTCTTAGCCGTCTTCCGTCTCGGTGACGACGCCTACGGCATGCGCGTCCGCCGCGAGATTGCCGAACGGACCAAGCGCGATGTCACCATCGGGGCCGTGTATACCACGCTCGACCGGCTCGCCGCCAAGGGCTTGCTGAAATCGGCGCTGAGCGACCCGACGCCCGAGCGCGGCGGACGCGCCAAGCGCAGTTTCCGCGTGACCGGCTTGGGCATCGCCTCGCTCAATCGCGCGCGGAAGGAACTGGGCAGCATGCTCGAAGGCATCGCGTTTCCGCTCTCCGGAGGCGCGCGATGAGGCCGCCGCTGCTGGCTCAAGCCTTATTGATGGCAGTCGCCGGCCCCGGCGAAGCCGAGTACGTCGCCGGCGATCTGGAAGAGGAATTCGCCATCGTCCGGAAAGCTCGCGGCCGCGCCGCCGCCCGGCGATGGTATGCGTGGCAGGTGGCGCGCTCCGTCTGCGCGCTGCTCCAGCTTCGCGTCCGCTCCGGCGAGTTGACGCAGGTCGTACTCATCGCGAGCTTCGGCGTGGCCGTGCCTCTATTGTTGCTGGATAGGCTCTGGCAGTTTGTCTACTCGCAGATTCCGCTCAAAGACGGCCTTCACCGCGCGCCGGGATTCCTGGTCTTCAACGCACTGTGCGTCTGCGCGTGGGCCGCGGTTCTGGGAGCCTGGGCTGGTTTGAAGTGTCCTGCTTCAAATTGGCCTGGTTTGAAGTGTCCTGCGTCAGATTGGGCTAGCTCGAAATCGCGCGCCCTGGCCCTGGCTTTCGCCGCCGCGATCGCGGTCTTGATTGCACTGTAGGCGGGCGCCGCGTAACGGCGCAAGAATTCATTTAGCGCTTCTTCGCCGCAGTCAAAAGCCTCCCGATCGTGTTTCTTGTCGATCGGCTCTTCGCGCCAAGCCGTCACGACTATGACAGCTTTGGCAACGCCCGCGCGGCTGCCAGCAGTTTTTTGTTCGGCGCAGGCGGATTCTCCAGCAGATGCAGAACCCGCAAACTGTCCCTCCCGGAGATCCGCACATGATCCGCCTCCTTGATGACAGCCTTGGCGGCCAGCAAGGCGTGACGAATGACAAAATCCGTCAAGTCCGTGTGGTTCAGCGCCACCGCACGCAAGAGCAGCGCTTTTTCCTCGGCCCGAATCCGCAAGGACATCCGGCTGTTGTCTTCAACCGCTATTCTCGGCATGGAGGCGATTCCTCCATAACCATGTATATATTCAAATAGTACAGCAAAAACAGATAGGAATCGAATGGCGTATTGATTGCGTACATCATCGACAGGCCCAGCGTCAGCTACCCAGGAACTCGCTCGCCACAGTTCGCGCCTCCTCCTCGGTCCACTTCAGGCATTCTTATTCAGTTGACATCAACTGAGTAATACGCCGCGGCAGACTAGATATTAACGCCAAGATATTAACGGGAGACGGGCGCTGGCTTGACGGGATAGGGAACCACATAGCCGGAGCGGGCGCGCACGCGGGACTTGGGGAAGCGTTGGGCGGCGGCGGGCGCCAGTTCCACGCGGATGGCGCGCGTGGCGCCGGGTTTGGCTTCGGGCAGGGCGTAGTAGAGGCTGTAGCGGGTGCGGATGCGGCGCATGGCCTCTTCGAAAGCGGCGCCGGGTTCGTTGGCGGTGAGGGAATCGCCGCCGGTCTTTTCGGCGATGCCCTTCATGCCGGCCTCCATCGCCAGATTCTGCGGGCCGAGGATGATGCCCACACGTCGGTGGCGACATTGCCGGCGATGCGCACCACAAAAAGGTCGCCAATGCGCTGGTCGAAGGCGATCTCCGGCGGGACGCGGGAATCGGAGCAGCTAAGGGCGATGGCGTAGGGCTTCTGCGTTTCTTTCGTGCAGTCCCGGCGGCAGCCATCCGCGTGCGGTTTGAGAGGTCCATGGACGAATCGCTCATTGCCCGCTTCCAGTTCGGCCCAAGGGTCGGATGGGGAAAGGTTGGGACACGGCTTGCAGGGATCTTGAGCCATGGACCGGCAGCCGGAAACGGCAAGTACTGTGAAAACGGCGAGCGTCATTCGGACGGACATGCGGGTCTCCTTACGTGAGGGAGGGCGTCTCTTACCCGAAACTAATTGAACTTAATTGAACTATAGCACCGCGGCAAACCTAAAGAACCTTGCGTAATTGAGTGACGGCCGATGCGGGACAGGTTGGCATCCTGCGCAACGGTTGCCAACCGCCGCTATCACTGTATCGGCGAAACTTAGTAAAGAACCGTTTGAGTAAGCGACGGGACGTGAGCCGCAGGCGAAGCGACTCTAAACACGACGCCGAAAGTTGTTGCGTTATAACGCCCTCAGAGGCGGGGCACGCTTTAGCGTGGCCGCCGGGTCGAGCGAAGCTCGCTGCATGCTGCTTCGCCGCACGAGGGCGATGGCAAGCTAAAGCATGCCCCACCGACCGAGATGCGCAAACACTTCGGACGCTGTGTTTGGTACCGTGACCGCCTGATCCTCTTGCAAGCAACCGCTCCCTTACGGTCGCGGCTCTGTAACTACCTGTATCCGGCGTGAATTTCCTGGGTTTTGCTCAAAAGTGGCCGAAAATCGAGGATTCCTCCCAAAGTTATTGCAGCAGTCGGTCGATTCTCGAAGATGCGACCTCAGTCCCCCAGTGGTTTTAGCTTTTGTACTCGCTGAAGGATTTTCTCTGTCGCTGCTTCGATGCTGGGCGAGTTGGCCAGCCGCAAAGTAGGTCGGTTTTGTGGGCGGGTGAGTTCACCAGGCAACCAGAATAGCCGGTGTCGTAGTTTGCTCAAGGTCAAGCTCTGCCATTCTTCGGGCAAACACATTCGCTGGAAAGCAGTCACCAAATTGTAAGCCAGCCGAACTACTTCCAGGTACAGAGCGTTGGCAGCAAAAGCACGGGTGGGAATCTTTCGCAGTGCGAAGTCTTCCCGGAGTTCGCGAATGCGCGTCTCCATCCCGGCGCGACCGTCATAGAAATGCCACACTCCCGCCGGCGTCAAAGGCAGGCTAGTGAACCAAGCCCGATACAGGTAACGTTCCAAGGTAAACAAGGTTGGCTCCGGTTCGGTCTCCTCGATCAATCTGCGCGCCACGATGCACCGGCGACTAGCGGCCAGTCGGAGGCGCGGTGTTCAAATTCGGCGATCTCCCAGCGTGGATTGAGCCGCTCGTAACGCAAGCCCCCGAGCGCGCGCTTGAGCGAGGCGGTCATCCGCGCCACCACGGCATATTGGGCAGGACGTGCTTCCAGCATTTCCAAAACCGGATGGTAGCCGAAGCCCGCATCGGCCCGCACCCGTAGCTCACGGATGTCGGCAGGAATCGAGAGAAAACAACTGGCCAACAGTTCGACGCTGCCCGCCCACGTACCAGCGTCGCCGCGCCGCAGTTCGGCATCCCACAAGAACGAGGAGTTCGCTTCCAGGCACAGCAGCGGATCATAGGAACGTTTGCCCCGATAGCGCGGATTGTAGCCAACGGCGGCCCCTTCCTGGCGGCCAAAGACAGTGACCACCGTGCTATCCAAATCCAGAATCAACCGCGACCGGTGATCTGGCAAGTGAATGAACTGCTGCAATAGTCGATCATTGAGTCGGTGCAGTTGTTCCCTGAATTCAGGCGCAGCCTGCAACAGAAATCGCCGTAAGCTCTGGGGGTCGGGATAACTCTGCAGGCCGGTCAAATACTGAAACGTGCCGTTCGAACGTAAAAACGAGGCGGTCTCCAAACGATCCAAACCCAGAATAACGGGGTAGACCAGAGCCATGATCATTTGGGAAAGTGTGTAGCGCTGATTGCGCCGGGGGTATAACAAATGCCGAGTAAGGAAGCGGCGCAATTGCAGCACTCGCGTGAATTCGTTGAAAAACAGAATGCCACCGTAATGCGTCAAGCCCCCGTGGCTAAAGGCGATTTCTACATTTCTAGGCGATCTGCGCATGCTGACCTTAACATAACCAAAAGTGATGTTAAAGTCACCACCAAGATTTGCGACGAAAGCCCCGTCAGATCGGCGCACGAATCACATCCACTGTCGGTTTTCACGCCGGATACAGGTAACTAGCTGCAAGACACACGCAGTCGACACAGAGCCGCCACCGTGAGGGAGCGGGATTTCGCGGCTGGGCGAGGAAATCCCGAAAACGTTTAAGCACTCGTCGCTGTGTCACTGGCGCCGGCCAGCGCGGTGTCACCGGCGCCAGCAGCGCGAACGGCGTCCGCGCCGGCAAAATCGCCGCGCTGAGTACGCCATGGTCTTGCTCCCTTACGATAGGTCTCTGTGAGCACACAACCGGTAGGATCGATGTTCAAGCTGTGTATCGGTATCTACGAGTTCACAGCGCAGTAACAGCGATTGGGTCTATAACTAATGGTCCTGGCGCGCGGAGTCGCGGAGGGAAAGGCCGCGGACGGCTCCATCATCCCTGGATGCCCTGCCGCCGGTGCCAGCCTTCCTCGAACAGGTTTAATGTGACCGACCGGCGCGGGTGCTCGGCCACAAAATCCTCACGCAAAGTAACGCCAAGGCCGGGGCGCGCCGGCAGGCTGAAGTGGCCATCCGCGACTTGCGGATACTCGTCGACAGCTCCCTTGACCCAATCGTCGACGAAATCGTTGAAATGTTCCTGAATCTTAAAATTCGGCGTGCACGCGTCCAGATGCAGCGCGGCTGCCGTGCCTACCGGACCGCAGACGTTATGCGGAGCCACCAGCATGTAATAGGCCTCTGCCCACGCCGCCAATTTCCGCGCCTCTGAAATTCCTCCGAAATGGGAAGGGTCGATCTGAACAATGTCGCAGGCCTGAAGCTCGAATAATTCGCGGCATTCGAAGCGGGTATGCAGGCGTTCCCCAGTGGCGATCGGCAGGTGCACTGCATCCGAGAACTTTTTCAACGCGCGCAGGTTTTCCGGCGGAACGGGTTCTTCCAGCCATCCGGGATGGAACGGCGCCAACTCGCCCGCGATTTCGATCGCCGCGGCCGGGCTGAAGCGGCCATGCATCTCGATGAGGAGCTCAAAATCGGGTCCCACTGCGTGACGCACGGCCTCCACCAACGCGATGGAGAGCAGTTTCTCCTTGCGTTCCAGCTCGTAAAATCCGGATCCGAACGGATCGAGTTTGGCTGCGCGGTAGCCGCGCGCCACCACGCGGCGGGCCGCTTCGGCGAACTCCTCCGGCTTTCGCTCCACCGTATACCACCCGTTCGCATAGGCTTTGATTTTCTGCCGGACAGCGCCGCCCATGAGCCGATAGACGGGTTGGTTCAGAGCCTTGCCGACGATATCCCAGCACGCCATTTCTATCACGGCGATTCCGCTCATGGTGACTTCGCCCGCACGGCTGAAATCGTTCACCCGCATTTCCGTTACGAGACGCTCATGATCGAACGGATCCCGGCCCAGAACGTGCCGCGGAACGGCCTCGGCAAGATATCCCAGAAGCGCATCGGTGTTGTTGATCATCCGAACCTCGCCGAGTCCGGTCAAGCCTTCATCTGTCTCCACGACCGCAAATGTCAGGTTCCGCCATGGTGTGCCCATGACGAGGGGGCGAACTCGCGCAATCTTCATCGTTGCTTCTCCGATCGGTTCATCGTCGAGTTGTTTGCCTGAATGCCCGCTGCTACCAATGCGTGTATGATCCGTCCGGACGGCGATAAATCCGCGAGCTCGTAACAGGTTGAGTGATCTCGCCGATCATCTTAAGCGGCTTCATATCCAGGGTAACTCCCAAACCGGCGCGCATACTGGGATATAGCTTCCCTTTCCGGAAATCGACGAACTCAGGCAGATACTCAATTGGCCGGTCGCCATAGTTGTATTCGAACAACACGGGGCCTGGAAAGGCCGCAAGGCAATTCACCAATGCGGCGGTGGCGATGGGACCGGTAAAATGCGGCACCATGCCGACCACATGGGTCTCGCAGAGACTCATGATCTTCAGGTATTCGGTCACTCCGCCCACATTGGGCAGTGTGCAGCGGTTATAATCGATATCGTGGTTTTCGACCAGCTTGTTGAAGTCCCAGCGCTGGCCCCATTCTTCGCCGGCGGCGATCGGAACAGTGGTCATTTTCCGTAATTTCGGAATATCTTCCAGGAACTGTTCCTCGCGCGTGGGATCTTCCACCAAATATGGCTCGAGATCTTCGATCAGCTTGCAGCAGCGCAGCGCATCGGGATAATCGAACTTCTGATGAAGATCGATGCTCCAGTCGCCTTCCGGCCCGACGCCCTCGCGGATTTCTTTACACGCCTGCACGACGGCGTGAACTCTGGTGTGAGTGTTGAAGACGTTGCCGGTAAGAGGTCCGCCGGCGCCTGCATCGATTCGGTACGCGCGGTATCCGGCTTCGATGGTCGCTCGGGCGCGCTCTTTCAGGCTTAAGTTACCCGGTCCGCCACGGCCGCCGCCCGCGACGCCGCTGGTGGGATAGCTTTCGCAGTAATCGCGCGCCGCGCCGCCCAGCATCTGGTGCAGCGGCAACTGCAACGCCTTTCCCTTAATGTCCCAGAGCGCCATGTCGAGCGCGCCAAGCGCGTGGATCTTTTCTCTTCCCGGCGCGTAAAACCAGACCATGTACATTTCCTGCCACAGGGCCTCAGTCTTGAAAGGATCTTTGCCGATCATGGTGCCCGCGCATTGCTCCAGCATCTCCCGAGTGCCGCCTTCGCCGGTACCGGTAATGCCAATATCGGTTTCCACGGTGACCACGACGTTGCTCTGCGCGAACGTCTGATTGAGATTCGGGGGATTATAGATGCGAATCCGCGTAATCTTCGCGGCCGGGAGCGCCGCTTCTCCGAACCGTGCGGAAACCGCATAACCGGACGCGGCGGCGAGCGACTTCAGAAACGATCTTCTCTTCATGGAATTCCTTTCCTCATGGGGCGCTACTGTTGCAGCGCGGCAGTTGCAGACCGCGCACCTCCGCCGGATCGCGATTCCTGCCTCGCACGGCTCCCGTGGAATTGAGGATCGGGAGACCGGCCGAAACCGCGGAATCCACCGGCACAACGTTGTACCCGTATCGGGGCGGCGGAGCGCTGGAGATCTGGCTGCCGGTCGCCCTCACCGGTCCTGGGCCGGCATCAACAGCGGCTGGAGCCACCACGCGGCGGCGATGAGGACGAACCAAGCCGACAACCCCCGTCGTTTGCATGAAACGAGTCTGCTCCTCGGCGCTCCGGGGATACGGAGCATTCATGCGAACGCCTTCTGCATGGCCTCCTCAGCATCCGGTAACCGGCAACGCTAACGAGACCGATTATATTTTTGGGCTGGCACGTTGTCAATGTGGACGCTGGTGAGCCCTGGTGAGATTTAGCCTTGACGCTGAAGCCGCCTTTCGCCGACAATTAGAGCCGTCATAAAAAATGAAAGCCCTCCACGCTCTCTCCATTTGCGTTTTGCTGGCCGGCTGTTCCACCGCGCCGGCGCCCGCTCCCGTGGCGGAGTCTCACGGCGTCGGAACCATCGTCCGCCTCGATCCCGCATTCGACGCTCTGGTTCCGAAAGATGCGGTGATCGAAAAAGTCGCCGGCGGATTCGAATTCACCGAAGGACCGCTCTGGCGGCCCGACGGCCAGCTTTGGTTCAGCGACGTGACGGGGAACGTGGTTCGTTCCGTCACCCCCGCCGGACAGGTTACCATCCTGATCCCGAAAGGCGGCGGCGAGACCAACGCGCCCGCGGGCTCTTTCATCGGTCCTAACGCCATGGTCGCCGATAAGGACGGCTACGTGCTGCTTTGCCAGCACACTAACCGCCGCATCGTGCGCGTGGCTAAGGACCTCACGATAACTCCCTACATCGAAAAGTTCGAGGGGAAGCGCTTCAACAGTCCCAACGATCTGGTGTACAAGTCCGACGGCGCCCTCTACTTCACCGATCCGCCGTACGGCCTTCTGAAGCAGGACGACGACCCGGCGAAGGAGCTGAAATTCAACGGCGTTTTCCGCTACGCCGGGGGCAAATTAACGGCCGTGATTAAGGACCTGAACCGCCCCAACGGCCTCGCTTTCTCTCCCGATGAAAAGACGTTTTACGTCGACAACTCGGAAGAGAAGAAAAGAATCTGGATGAAATACGATGTTCAGGCCGATGGCAGCGTCTCGAACGGCAAACTCTTCGCCGACGTAACCGCCGAAAAGGAAGAGGGGCTTCCCGACGGCTTTAAGGTGGATTCGCAGGGCAACATCTGGTCCAGCGGACCCGCGGGCATTTGGGTCTTCTCGCCCGACGGCAAGCATCTGGGAACGCTCAAGACGCCTGAAATTCCGGCGAATTGCGGCTGGGGCGACGATGGCAAAACGCTCTATATCACGGCCCGCACCAGCATCTACCGTATCAAACTAGCGGTGGCGGGCGAGAAGCCGCTATACCAGGTTTACCAGTAGCGCAACAAGGAGCAAGCATGAACCGACGATCATATCTCACGGCAATGCTGGCCGCTGTGGCCGGCCTCAAGGAATCCGCGGCTCAAACGGCGAAGAATCCGATTGTTCTGCACTGCGATCTCTCGGTGGATTCGGCCAAGGAACAGGAGATGCTGCGCAACTTCCGCACGGTGTTCAAGCCGGCGGCGATCAAGTTCCCGGGCTATATCGACGTGAAGATGCTCAAGTTGCGACAGGCCATCCAGGGGTCCGCGCCGGCGGGCGTGAACTATCGCTTCCAGTTGACTTACGAAAGCGAGGAACTCCGCCAGAAGTGGATCGCTTCCGACGTGCACAAGAAAGTGTGGCCCACCATCGAGAACCTGCTGCGGTCGAAGGATTACGCCGTCCTGCTCTTCGATACGATGTAGACAGGCAACCCGAATTCTTACTTGCTGCCTTTCTCAAGGTAGCCTGCGACGGTTTGCTGCCGGTCTCATCGCGATTTCGCCCGCCGTGTTTGCAGGCGTGACGATGCGATGCCTATGTTGCCGGCGCAGAACGTATTCCCGTTTCTGCGCCCTCTTAGGAAATTCGCCGCAACCCGTTGATTCTTAGCGGTGGTTTTTCGGGGGCCAATCTCGCGCGCGGACCGAATGCGTTCACACGATTGTGAACGCTGCACGCAAGAGTGCGTGCGCCACGATTTGCCCCTAAGTTTCCCGGTCTATGAATAGGCGATGCCAATCGGCGTGGGTTGCTCGCCAGGAGTAATTTGACAAGCGGGGGAAAGGGGTTCGCTGGAATGCCTCTTCCATAGCGTTACTGCTCTATCAAGCCGAATGCGATTATGTTCTGCCCGGATGCCACGCCCAGGTATTGCTTGCCGTCGAAACTGTAGCTCATGGGAGAAGCCTTCCAAAGCTGGTTGGTCTGGAACTGCCAGAGCGGCTCGCCGTGTGCGGCATCCACCGCCTCGAACATGCCGCTGTCTTCGCCAAAGAACACCAGCCCGCTGGCGGTGGCCAGGGTCCCTCCCCAGGAGTCTCCACGCCCGACCTGCGGCAGTTCCCACGCAAACTTGCCCGTCCGGATATCGATGGCGCGCAGCACCTTTTGCCGCGGCTCATCGGTAGCCATTCGAGCGTTGCCGCCCAGGTAACCCCTGCCTGCTTCCCACTCCACCGGCCGCTTGGTGACGATGCTGCAACCCTCCGTCGCCTGCACGTAAAACAACCCCGTCGCCGGATTATATGAGGTCGAGAACCAGTTGGTGGCGCCATCCTGCGCCGGGCAGACCTTGGCGCCTTTGGCATTGGGCATTTCCAGATCGGGTTTGAGCATGGGGCGTCCATCCGGCCCAATTCCAGTTGCCCAGTTGACATTCTTGACGAACGGCT
>PLDF01000014.1 GCA_003135055.1 Bryobacterales bacterium
TTGGAGGCGCGGGTCGGGATCGCTCTCGTGCTGCTTGTTGATGCCATGTAAGTTATTGATTTAATTAGAAGCACGACACGCAAGATACTCACTTTTGAAGGAGGGACCGTACAAAATCGTGTACAGGCCAGATCCTCAGATAGTGATTGCCTTAAGGGCCGACCGTGGCGTTTTTCCTGTCGTGTTGATCGAGAACCCTAGCTCTCGTACGGGGAAGGACGGCATTTCTATTTTCTGTGCGAAAGCCGCCCCACGGAGCTCCCTGGAGTTCGAGAGTTTCGAGGATGCCCTTTATGGATAGGCGCGTCGGGTCGTGAAAGTTCCTCCCCTCAAAGCCATCTCTCGTACATTGTGAACGTGCCATCGGGTTCCAGTCGTTGCGAAGAAAAAGCAATTTGGGACGCGGGGGGCGGAAAGCAACTCGCCTTATTTCAATCTACCCCTTGTCCGTTGTCGCTCGCCAGGTGAATTCTTGGTCCTGCCACCCGTTTCCGGGTCGCCAGTGCCGAATTGTGAGCGGCCTATCAAGCTCCGGGCACACTGCCCACGAGTGATCCAGTTTTCCCTCCTCCTGGAGACGTCTATGGACCATCGGACAACTGCCACTCGGCATCACGCTTCTGGGTTCCGTCGCCCCAGTGAATTCATATAGAAGGCATGCCGAAGGGCTGCTTGGGACCTGCACGATCACAACGAAACCGCCGTCATTGGTCTGAGTTACCCACTTCGCGAGACCATACGGCGTATCACTGGCAGCGACCATTTCGGTCGTCGGAAACAGCATGTAGTCCCGAAGCACACCCGAGGGTGAGTTTGCGAATCGGCATCGGGCCGCACCCCCTGAAGGCGAGCACGCAGGCGAATCGGTCACGCCGAGGACGGCCGCGGCTGTACGTTCGAACGCATTGTTCTCGCCGGCGATCACGACGAATTGGCCAGAGGGTCGTGTCACGATAGAGAGCCTTTCAACATGACCGGCGTTCGCGAACTGGACGGATGCCGCGCCTGCGGCATCGAGACGCATCACGCATCCAGGCCAGCGCCAGCCATGATTAATCCCGACCCAGAGCGCCGGCTGCGTCCTGGAAGGCACCGCGATCACGTGAGAGCACCACCACACCGGCTCAAACTCCTTGCCGTCAAAGTCGAGAAGGTCAGGACGACACGGCAGCGTCCACTTGACGTGGCCGTCGGGCGTGAAGTACGAGAGTTCGTCGCTGACAATCTGCGTAATGGACGATTGCCCAAAACGGCTGCAGACGGCCAAGACTCCCGGACTGCCGTGGTTTTCCAGATCCACAACCTGGACCCGCCATGACAACTCGTCAGCGCCCTGTTCCTTTAGGACACCCGGAAACCGATGCGTCCAAATGGTCCGGCCGAGGCCATCAAGGGCGGTCAGCAGATTGCCCGTGAGCACCGCGCGTTCGACCCGCTGCCTTCGCGTGCCGAGAATCAACCCGCCTCCGACAACTCCAGCAGCCAGACCGGCAACCGCGAGTAGTGTCCGTCGGCCCCACCGGACAGCGGGGGCGCGGCGCTCGTCAACGGGAGACGGTGAGGAGGGGGAATCTGCCGGCGGCTGCTCAATCACAGAATCGGGGGCCGGAAGAACTTCTGATGCGGGACCCTTGAGCTTCCACGCATCCAACTCCGACCGAAGCGCCCACACGCGTGACTTCTTCCCTGGCCCGCGACGGACGGGCAGGCCCTCATTCTTCGCCCGGTACAGTGCTTCCCGGACACTGATGCGCAGGTATTCGGCAATCTCCGACCAGGTTTGGAATTCTTGGTCGGGCGGTAGGGGGCCAGTCATGATGCGTACAAAATCAAGCTTACCAAAATCAATTTGCGCGCTTGTGCGCGTCGTTGCGCTTTGAGAAAGCCGCATTCCGACGTACGATTCGAATGCGGGAACTTTCAAGTTCGTTCAGGAATCCCACTCACCAACAGGCTAGGAGGCCGATCTGAGACTCCGTTTCCACTGCACGCTGCTCTTGCTCGCCACTGCGGCGTCAGCACCGCTCGAAGCCAGCACGATCGTCTTGGACTTCGAGGGCTTTGCCGACAGCACTAACCTCACAACCCAGTATCCGGGCGTGACCTTCACCGATGCAACTGTCATAAGCGCCGGCATTTCGCTGAACGAGTTCGAACTGCCGCCCTATTCCGGTACGAACGTGGTGTTTGATGATGGCGGCCCCATTTCCATCGCGTTCGCGACCCCCGTTCTAAGCTTTGCCGCCTATTTCACATACTACGAGCCAATTAACCTCGCCGCCTTCGACGCGGTAGGCAACGAGGTAGCGTCGGCTACGTCTGCGTTTTCCATTAACGTCGCCTGTGGCGACGGCCCTCCGTGTTTGGGCGATCCAGGTAGCAGCCCGAACGAGTTCCTGGAAGTGGCGCTTGACACCGGTATCTCAACCGTTATCATTACAGGTGATCCCAACGGAAGCTCGTTTACACTAGACGACGCGACGTACACAACCGCAACGCCGGAGCCTGCAACTGGCGGCTTATTGCTGGCGATAGTGTTAGCCACTACCACCCTAGTCAAAGTCATCTTTAGGAGAAGGCCATACCTCTCATGAAAGCCCCTGTTCTACAGTCCAAACTGCTACTGGCTGCCGCGTTGTTCGGAGTGCTAGGATTCGTGACGTTAGCGGTAGTCCGGCTTAGCGCCGGTCCGTTCACTGCCGCACCGAGCCCCTCGCCCGCAACCGTTCATACAATCAACGCAGTAGCTGTGCTTCCAAGCATCATTCCCTTGAATACCCCCACTGCGGTCACCGTGACAGCGACGATCACGGATCCGGCGGTCGTTCAGGGCGGCGTGAATTTGCTTCGGGTCAACGGTATCGGGATTCAGCCGACAATCATCGCCGAATTCCAAAACAACGGGAACGGAACGTTCACGGCACAGGTGAATTTGAACCCAAGCACCACGTCTCCGATTCAGCTCGAAGTATCAGCCGCGTTCCAAGGCTCGCTCCTGCGGGTTCTATCGTCTCCCAAATCGATAAGCATAACTGGTACGCCCAACGGCTTCACTCTGGATCCCAGCCCCCTTTCCTACGGCGGGCCGGTCTCGTTTAACAATTTCGACAACGCCTACATCCAAGGGGGCATCATTCCGTCTGGCGGCGCAGAGATCGATGCTACTGCTATTCCTTTACCGACGAGTTCGCTGAACAGCTATATAACCACGGTGGAACTACAAGGATCCACCAATATTTCAACGAGCTCCGTGACAGTGTCTGGAATAATCTGTACTGAGGCGTTTTACACGGATACCTTCGGGTCGCTGATATATGACAACGTCGCTGCGTATTGCCCCTCCGGAAGTTCCTTGGACAAATTTTACTTGTCGTATCGAGACGGAGATCCCAATGCGAACACGTACGTTGCAAATTTTCAGCAGTTTCTCAATGGAACAACTCTGGCACATTAAGGATGGTTAGGTGTGAGGATACTGTATCTCGAAAGACTTGTCTTTTTGGTGTGTTGCTGCGCGTCAGCAGAGTCGTACGACCCCCATCTGGGAATGAAAATAGATGCTTATCTCGCTGGCGGATGCAATGGCGCGTGCGTCGTCGTGGTCAACGGCGACCGAACCGGTTCTCCAATTGCGGGGAACGGGTCCGTCTTTTTTGCTGCTGGGTCGCAATGGGATGTAGACCCTAGGCTAATCGTCGCGATTGCTGGAGCCGAATCCAGTTTTGGCACGAACTGGCAAGCCTGCCCCGCTAGCGGATTCAATGCTTGGAGCTGGTTTTGGGCCGGAGATGAGAACTGTCCGGGGTCACCGTACTCATCATTTGCTGACGGCATCCAGAACGTGACGCACTTTATGAACAAGTGGATGTTCAAAAGGTTTACGACCGTTGCATCTATAGGATCGCGTTACTGCACCTCCGGTTGCGCGAATTGGGTTCCAAACGTAACGCGATTTTACGAAGATCTCGGCGGTGACCAAGTATTCGGAAATGATGGAAGCATCACAAACCTAACCTTTACACTTCCTGCCACTCCGCCAACGTGGTCACATTTCGCCCTGTCGGGCGGCGGTCCCGCCCTCAATTCGACTCCGGTCGTCTATGATCCTGCCAGCAACCAGATAATGGTCTTTGGCAGTCTGGTGACCGGCCCCTGCTGTACCTCGCTGAACGACATGTGGGTGCTCACGAACGCGAACGGTTTGGGCGGCACGCCCGAGTGGAAACAGCTTACGGTTACCGGGTCGGGGAATCCGGAGCTGCCGGCGGGTCGCGAGGGCCAGAGCGCCGTGTACGACCAAGCCAACAACCGGATGATCATCTTCGGTGGCGGCCAATTCGCCGGGGCTGGCTTCAACCCCATATACCAAGACGTCTGGGTTCTCTCGAACGCGAACGGCGTCGGAACGCCGACTTGGACCCAGCTTTTCCCGCTGACGCCGAACGGCGCGCCAGCACCGCGGGCGGCGCATCGGGCCGTTAACGATGCGAACACGAATCGCATGATCATCTTCGGCGGCGGGAACAACGGCTCCAACGACCAGAACGATACGTGGGTGCTCACGAACGCGAACGGCCTTGGCGGACCGTCACAGTGGATTCCGCTCTCGCCGACGGGCGGCCTGCCCGCGCCCCGAGAGATAATCGCGGCAGTTTCGTACGATCCGGCTGCCAACGCGATGACGGTTTTCGGAGGCGTAAGCGGGAATACCTTCCTTGGCGATCTCTGGATTCTTTCCAACGCGAACGGGTTGGGCGGCGCGCCTGCCTGGCAGCAGGTATCCCAAACCGCGCCGGCCCCAGGCACGCTCGCGAATTGGAATTACGGCTACGATCCGACTACGAAAAGCCTTCTCTTTTTTGGAGGGTCGCCCGGCTTCGGCGCTTTCCGGAATGACTTCTGGGTCCTTTCGAACGCTAACGGCGTAGGCGCGCCGACATGGATCAATACGATTCCAAACAACGCGCCAGGATCGCCGCCGGCGTCTGTCCCGCTTGGTACTTACGATCCCATTCGCAATCGATTTATGATTGTTCCGGACGCGGCCGACCTGTGGGTCCTAACCGATGGGAATGGCGGCCAATAGCTGCTTTTCAGTCGAATCGTCCTTGGTGCGTTCCGACTATGGCTTGGAACGATTATTACTAAAGGTTCTTTGATATATTCTTTGATGGGCATCTGATAACCAAAGAATCGCCGGTGCCTCTGATGTCGAGACGATTCGAGGATCTGCGCCGGAGGACGCTTTTGTTGTCACTTTGCCTCTGGAGAGATTGCTGCTCTGAAGTCAGGACATCAGGAAGACGGATTAGTAGACAGAACTAACGCTTGTATGATCTTCCCCGTTCGTGAACTCCAGAGCGCAGCTTTATGATTTTGACGGCGGCCTGCCTCACCAGCCGCCGCCTTTTATTTCCGTTAGGTTGTGCGGCTTACATTCCCCCTCGGTTATCTCATCGAAGTTGACTCATTTGTGGCCGCTTTTTATTTGGTATAACAGCGCGGCGTTAGGTCATCAATGGGCGTAACGTGCCTCACGCGGCACGTTTGCCCTCCTTCCTTGAGTCGTTCTTCAGGCTATGATCTTCGAGAAGCTCCGAAGCCGCGTCGAAATTCACGGCTGGGTTCAATTTGAACCATACGACCAAGTTGTCAATCATTACGTCCAAAGTTCGAGGTGTGTCTCGATACGGGCTACCGTTTGAATTGTTAGCGCGATTTGCGACTGTGCGAAACGGCTCAGCCAGCGTAATCTCTACATTTTTGTCGATTGCCGAGCGGTTCGAGGTGACAATTTCGAGCAATGAGCGCCTTTCCTCCGGTAAGGCCGAATTGTGAAGGAAACACGGGGATTTGCAGAGTTCGAGGATTTGATGCAGCCGATGAGCGAGAAGATTGCTTTGTTCCCTGATCACTGCCATTTGTTCGTCCAAACTCTGTCGCTGCAGGAGCAGCGCATTCTTGCGTTCCTCAAAGAGGGTTCTGTCGATCAGTCCCTCGACGAAGGCGTCAGTGAGGTGCGCCAGGCGCTCTACGAGTTGGGCGCGCTGTAGGTCTTTCGCCTTCGCCTGCGCTTCCTGGTCCGCCTTCCAGTCAGCCGTCAGTTCTTCGATGCGCCCTGCAAGATAGAGGCAGTCGGCTTCGTTCAATGCGATCGGGCTGATCGTTCGCACGACCGCTTGCTCCAGCGCTTCCTCGCGGACGCTCGCGGCCGGACATGATTTGGAGTGGCATCGGTAGTATACATGCGACTTCTGAGTCTCACCGATGAGCGAGAATCTGCAGCGACCGCACTTGAAGAGCCTGCGATAGAGAAAGTCGTGACGTTGGGTTTTCGCATTTATTTTTCCAGTGAGGACGCCATGCACGCGGTCGAACAGGGACTTGCGAATCAATGCCTGGTGCGCCCCAGCGAACGTCTCTCCAGTGCTGTCCAGTCGAATGATACCGATGTAGAACGGGTTGTTGAGCAGTTTGGACAGTCCGCTCATGCTGACGCGTCCGCCGCGCCGGTTGCGTAAGCCGCGGCGGTAAATCTCCTCGTTCAGGGTCTCAAGATTGTAAGTCGCCGTAGCGTACAGTTCGAAGGCGGCTCGCACGAGTGGCGCGCGCGCTCGATCAAGTTCCTTCACCTTACCCCCGCCGCGGTCCAAATACCCAATCGGCGCGGGTAACGGGTAGAGGCCTTGCTTGATGCGGCCGTAGAATCCCTTCCGCGTCTCTTCGCGGAGGTTGCGGATGTAGTCGGCCGCGACGACTGCCTGGATGTCGGCGGAAAGCCGGCCGCCGCGGGAGTGTAGGTCAAGGCTTTCGTTGGCGAAGTGGACCTCGACGCCCTCGTCGATGAGCTCGCCGACGTCCGACCAGTCTTTCAGGTTGCGCGCCCCCCGGTCGATTTTGTGAATGACCATGCCGTCGGCATAGCCACGCCGGAGGAGCTTCAGCATCTCGTTGAAGATCGGGCGGCCCCGCTTCGCCGCGGTGATGCGCTCTTCAAACCATCGGCAAACCTCGATTGCGTTTTGTTGGGCGTACCGCTCTATGGCGTCCCGCTGTTCATGGAGCGAAACGCCGTGCTCGCCCTGCCTGGCGGTCGATACCCGAATGTACCCAAAGAGTTTTTTCATGCGTTTTGGTCATTTTCTTTTTGGTTCGACCTTTCACCGTCAAGCGTAGGGCGCCCGATGTCTTCTGTCAAAACCTGTATGTTCTTGGGATACCCCGATTCGTTGCGCAGCCGTTCAAAGACGTCGAGCGCGAGCTTGATGTACCGGTCGATTCGGTCCTGCGCTTCGGAGAGCTCCGCATCCGGAAGATGTGGATAGAGTTCGCGGAGCGTTTTACGTTTTCCCTCTGTCATGGTGTTTACCATAGCCAGCGGGGCTGTTGGTGGTGAAGGCCGCGACTCATGCCGCGAACGACACACCAACGAAGACGAGCATGTCCGGTTTGGACTTATCGAGGAGAAGGTGAAGCTGCAGAAAATCAAACAGACTTACTCAACCACAAGTTGCGTCATCTTGCGGTTCATCGCATGGAAACCCTGCGTGGTTGATGCTCACGCGGGCCTACTCGCCGCGCAAGATCATGGACATCGCGAACCATCACTCCTACCTCTGGTATTGCATTTTTTATACATAATATCTATAATATGGCTCCATAAACTGAATAGGATGCCTTAGCGGCAGTTTCCCGCCAATGCCCCACGAGCGTGCCGTCCCCGGCACGTTTTTCAGTCTTTAGACGGCGCGCTTCTTCCCCGATGATGGAAAAAAAAGCGCGCTTCTTTTTATCTGTCACTCGAACCAATTACGAATTTTCATGAGCACCCGCCGACTTCAGAATTACCTTCGAACCCACCGCAAACGGGCGGGACTTTCGCAAAAGGAGACCGCGTTTCTCCTGGGCGTAAAATCTGGGACGAAGATCTCGCGCTATGAGAACCTGGCGCGGATCCCGGACCTTGCGACCGTCTTCGCGCTCGAAGCCATTTATCGCGTCCCTGCCCGTGAGCTTTTCGCCGGTATGTTCGACGACGTGCAGCGCGCTGTTCGCGCTCGCGCGCGCCTCCTCGCGAAGCGAATGTCCAAGAATTCGTCTGATTCCACTAACAAGCTGGATTCCGTAAAGGCCGTCGCCTCGGGGAAGGAATCTTGAAGCCGCTCGCATGACAAGGCATCCAAAAACCGCGCAGCGGGTCCTCGCCGTCGATCCCACGACCCGAGGATTCGCGTTCGCAATATTCGAGGGACCCCGGAGCCTTGTCGGCTGGGGCCTCAAGCACGTGTCAGGAGACCGCGAGAAGCAGGGTATACTGATGCTCGCGCGGTTGCTTGCACAGTACGAGCCGGATCTTCTCGTCATGGAGGATTGCAAGGCTCGCGGCAACCGCCGTCGCGAGCGCGCCCGGCGGTTCATTGACATTGCGGCCGACTTCGCAGTGAAACAGAAGATTCCCGTCCGGCGCATCGCACGGAAGCGAGTTCTCCAAGCGTTCGGCGAGGAAGCGACCAAACAAAAAATCGCGGAGACTCTCGCGGCGCATTTCCCGGAGTTGCAAACCCACCTGCCGAAGGTCCGGAAGGCATGGATGAGCGAAGACGAGCGGATCAACATCTTCGACGCCGCGGGACTTGCCATCGCGTATTTCCGTCAGGGCCGTCGGGTAAGCCAAGACCAGTTTTTCGCGCGGCTTTCCCCATGAGTGCGTAAATCTAGTTCGCTAACGNNCGCCTCGCTTCGCGTCCCGCGCTGTCAACGCTCCCATTTCCGCACATGGATTCATTCAAAAACTCCATAGCCTTCTGGGCAACGATCCTCGGTACGGTCGTCGCCTGCTTTGGCGCGATCCAGTCCCTCGCTTGGCTCTTTGTCGCGGGAGCGCTCGTCGCATTCGGGTCCGTCGGTATCCTTGCTTACGCGAACAAGCAACGCCAGTTGCTCAAGTCGGCCGGGTTGAAGATCGCCGGGCGGAGCATCGATTGTTTCAACGCGGCAAGCCTGCGCCGCCACCTGAATCGAAGCCTGGTGATCCAGAAGGTGGAAAACCTGGCGGTCATCGACGGCGATGGCGTGGCGTTGACCTGGAAATGTTCCGGCTACTGCAAGGGCGGCCGCGAGACGGTGCTCGAATTCAGCGTCGACGCGGATGCCAACACCCCGTTCGACGAGCTCGACTGTTTTGCATATGACCTGAAGGGCGATCCCAGGAGGCAACACCGGATACGGCCCATCCTGCTTGGGCCGGACGGGATCTCAAAAAAGATCGCCGTGCCGTTCCTCTCGCCCCTCACGTCACAAGACCCCTTCAGTGTCCTCCTGAAATGCAACATTTCCGGATGCATGAATTGGGGCGTGGACTACTGCACGACGACGCTGTCATTCGACCAGAAGCACGTCCAGAGCTACACCATGCGCCTCACCTTCATTTGCGACCTGCCGACATGGTTGAGAGTCTACGAGTTCCGCGTCGGCGGTGAGGTTTCCCTTCTCAAGGAACTACGCCCAGTTCGTAAGGATGCGGAGGTCTGCGAATACCTGGATGCCGAGACGTATGTTGCCGCCAACTCGGCAAGGATATACGTTTTTTCGCGGCCCGCGCCGATAGCGAAAGAAGCCGCATGAGATCCGTCCTTGTGCTCAAAGAAGACCGAAGTTACTGGGGCCAGCCCCCCGGACCGCCGCCGGCACCCATTGAATTTCCATTATGTTTCAAATGCGACCTCCTGCTAACAAAGTGACATCATGAGCATAACGCTGACGATGACAGTCGTGATTATTATATAACGCTCGGGGCTGGACAGACCATCGCCCGAAGCACCCTTCCAGGCTAAGGCACGCAACGTACCTCAAGACGATGCGTTGGGTTCCGCCCTGGTCGCGGCCTCGCTTGGTTGTCGTTCTGTCTGGCCTGAAGAGGCCCCACTGTCGTGTCCGCAAGTGCCAGATTCTTCGACGGATGCAATTGCCGATCTCTCTTCCCGTGGAGAGACCCCAAAAAGAGAGGGCTCGTCCTTGGTTGGCGCGTCACGTTCGGGCTCCCGCTCGTCCGTCAATGCCGGCATTCCCTCGGCGCGGATGCGCGCGAGCATCGCGAAGAGCACAGGTACGCCCATGCCGGTAATACTCCGCGCGAGCGCTTCCATGCGGGTCGGCCTTTCCGTCACAACGAGCACCGCCGAAATGGGGAATCCATCGAAGCCGCGGCTGTAGACGGCGATCTTCTTCTGGAACACCCGGATGCCTTCGCTGCCGCGGTCGAACTCGACGGCCACGGTGCTCTTGCGGAATTCGAGGATGGCGTCGGGAATGACGTCCTGCTTCCACCCCAGGGCAGGCAGCTCCCACGCGGCAAAGAAGTAGGCAACGTTCTCCGCGAGCTCAGCCGCGATACGCAGATCATTGATGCCGAGGAGGTGTTCGATCTGCGCTGGCGGCTTCCGCTCCAGGGCGACGGACTCGGCGCTCTCCCGTTCGAGAAGGCGCTTGCCTTCATTACCAAGTGCGAAGAGCAACTCCCCGAGGCGTTCCTTCCGTACCGCGGTTATGTACTGCTTGGCGGCAAGCTTCCGGAGGCGCTTGCGCGCGGCATCGAGCGTCGCCGCCGGAAAGAAGCGGCGGCGGATCTGCGACGTCGAGAGCCACCGCGCCGTGCGGAGGAGACGCAGAAGGTCCATGCATCGCGCGGTCAGTCGCATAGTCGGGGCAACAAGGTCGTCATGTTGCACGCGTAGCAACGGACCATGCGGGGCATCACGCCGCAGATCGGACAGTTCCTCAGCACATGGCCGCGGTAGCTGAACCGGCAGGCCGGACACTGCCAGATTCCTACGAGGGAAATCGTTTTGCCGCATGCCGCGCAGGGTATATCAGCCGCATAGGCGATTCTCCAGAAGTGCGCGTCGCGCGCGATCCGTATGAACCACTGCACTATGAAGATGGGGCTCGCGAGAAGCCACCACACGCATTCGATGATGAAATCGTTCATGCCTTGCCTCCCCGCCCGCGCCGGTACGCTCCCGTGAGGGACGCCCCGAGGTCTCCCTTGGATTCGCGGGGCGCGGCGGCTTCGCGCGCGGCAATGCGCTTGTCATAGTCTGCGCGTGACATCCGCATGCCGAACGTCGGGTCGCTGCGGAGGGCGGAGGTCGCGAGGAGAAGTGTCAGTGGCGCCGAGCGAAGGGGCCATTATGGCAGCGCCATATGGGGCCAAGGCGCCAGGGCTCGATGTCAGCGAAGGCGCCCGCAGCCTTTGACGGCCATGCGGACCTACTAACCGCGCTCGGCAGGGCGAGAGAAAAATGAGAAGCACGGGGCGGCGGCCCCTGGCTCTGCGATAAACTCTTGAGTCTGAGCTGAACCGGAACCTGCTGCGCCCTGGAGAGGAGTGAGGTCCCCTCCAGGGCATGAGCTT
>PLDF01000209.1 GCA_003135055.1 Bryobacterales bacterium
CCAATATCGTGACCCATTACACAACGCCATAGCGTAACGCGGTTACAGCAATCCAGGCAGGGCCGATGCGGCAGCCATTCGCCCGTGCTGCGGCCATTACCGCGGCCTATTGGAGGATCAAATCGCTGGAAGAGAACACAGAGGCAAAGGGATTCGTGAACTCGTTGCAGCGCCGGATTCCGCACCCCACTTGCCCAATAGTATCCTGTGATTATCCTGTGCGGCCTCCTGCTTGGCCATCCCGTTTCTTTGGGAGGCCCAGAAGCAGCGGCAAGCGTCCGAGAAGTAGCCGCAGGAGCGGTGTCGGCAGATCTCGCGGCACCGTAAGCCCCAGCGGTGTTCGCAGCTCCACTAGGTCCAATAGCACAAGATCTTCTTCACACTCTCGGGAGTTGGACTATCCACCGCCAGCAGCAGTCGCCCCAGGGTGCGATCGGCCCCCCCGAATGAGCCCCACCCCACATATTTCAAGCCAGAGGACCCAGCCCCGCACGAGTACACCCAGAGTTCTTCGGCCGGCCGCATCCAGCAGAACAAAGTGCTCTTCCTGCACCCGCAATTCAGTTGGCAGGATCGCCCGCAGTTCCGTCGCGAAGTCCTCGTTCCAGCGTCAACATCCGTGTCCATCGACCGACAGGACGAGCGATGCCTGTCCCGGCTTCGTCGTCGATCAATGGTGGCGCTAAAGCGTGGTGGCGCAGACTCTCCCTCCAATATGCAGTGGCAGAGAACTGCAGCCGCCAAAGCGAAGGACCGAGTCGAGTAAGCCCAGAGTATATGCCGACCGGGGCCCAGCCGAATTTTCCGTCCGAATTGACCTCAAACGATGTCAACAAACCTCGGCTTCGGATTAATCGTGAAGTCTGCGTTATGCTCTGGCAAGCACGCGGATTGGTATCATTACCTGGGGGCCCAAGAAGTGGAATAGCACTCCACAATCCCGCCGTTGAATTTAATACCGACCCCGCTCTTTTCTCCAACTCGTTTGGAACTTATATCAGGTGAGGACCAGTAGAGATCAGATCCTTCGGGATAATTCCTAGTCGGTTGTCCTAGAACATTAATCGCGATCCGTGGTGTCAAAACCGTACCGCGGGCAGTGCACAGATAATTCCACTCACGCTCGCGTTCTTGCCACTTATCGCGTGATATGTCAACGGCATGGTAAAACCGTTGAGTGTCTTAGTCCCATGGAGTTCGTATGTCAAAGAATGCGCCGATAACCGATAGCGATCCGCACACCGCAAATACAGTCGCACCGATCTTGGCAGACTTTATCGTAGCCGAAGGCCGTCGAATACGGCTCCAGATTAACGCCAACCCCGCCGCAATGAGAATTGAGATAATTTCTCCCTCCGTTGTCATTCCGAGAGGTTTAAGCCAATAAATAGTTACCAGAATGCAGAGTCCGAAGAAGATCCAATCTGAAAACGTCCTATGCATGAGTTCTGCCTTACTTTTCGAGAAACGTCCTCATTCCTTCCGCTGTTCCAAGAGCATTGCCTCCCGGTCGCTCGCTGATATTGTACACGATAGCCATAACCTCTGGAAAAGGAGCAGGTAACCGAAGTTAGCCTTCATGCCGCCACCTCGCGGCTTTTGAGAAAGGCATCGATGTTGACCTGGTGGACGCGGAAAGACAAGGTCCGGCACCATGGGTCTTCCCATGAAGAACCATCGCAGCTAACGGAATCCCAAAGCTTCCCGTACGATTCGCGCGGATCGCTGCAATGGAAGCCAGGGCCACCATCGGCGGGATCGTAGGAGTAGCCCTGGGTGCGCTCAGACCATTCGATGCCCTCAGCGAGAGTGTCCTCTCTGCTCATATCGCGTAACCGCTCGACTCGAACATCCGTTAATTCCAGCGTCAGGCGCGAAATTCGGCGGGGCATATGGATGCTGGGTGTCGGCCTCCATCCCATTGCTTGTATTGCTTGATGTCGAAACAGGTGATGCCATCGGCGTAATAGTCCGGCTGCCAGGTATCGGCACCCTCGCGGAGTTCACGGGCTGACGCTTCACGCGGAAGCCAGACGTTCTCTCCTACCCAAAGCTGATCACTCGGTTTGCCATAGGGACAATAATCGATTGGCACCTCAAGATTGCCAACTGGACCCTATGGTTTCGACGTCGTCCAGTTGCACCACTTCCAAACAAAGATATTCATGCCTCCGGGCTGGACGGGTTGCAGTTTCATGGGGCGGCGGGTTTGAGACTTGCGCCCTTCCAGGAGCGCGCGCACCATTGGGCCGCTCATCATTATTGGCGTCATCTTCAAGCTGCGTCCTTCTCTGCAAACTTGATAATCCCGCCATCATAAGGAATCTGCGACTGGAAACAGCATCGACGTTTTCCTTCCAGCCCAAACGTTGGCTGGGTGACGTGGCTCCGCACCTGTTAGATGCTGCGGGGCGGTTAGATTTCGGTCTAGCGAAAGAGCGGGCCAGGCGACGTGGGGCCGCCGAGAAGGATATCCCCGAGCATCTGTTGTTCACCGACGGATGGCCACGCTGTGTGCCCACCCGAGCGGAGGCCCTGCTCCTATGCGACGTTCGCCAGCGCGTAGCGAGCGCCGTGGGGATCGCAGTGGACTATACCGATCCCGAGCAACTGGTCCAACGGTACGAGGATTTACTGGCAGCAGCGTCTTAAGTGTCAGCACCGCCAGAGGTCCCGACATCGAGTAGATTCTAATCGCGACAGCCCGTCCCGAATCGTCACGCGATCGATCCGCTTGCCCCACACCACTTGCCCCACACCACAAGAGAGCGGCCACGGAGAAGAAATATGCCTGAAGTTGAAGCCACAATCCTGTCTTATGGTATGGGCGTAGAGTCCACCGCCATTCTGCTCCGCTGGTGCCTTGACGAAGATGCGAGGCCATGTAGACTCGATCAGATCGTCGTGATTACTGCGCAAGTTGGAGACGAGTACAAAGACACGGGAAGAGACGTGGAGGCCTACATCCTACCGATGATGCGTCGGTATGGGATCCGTTTTGTGCAGGTCGCCCGGCATGGACACGGGGAGGCGGATGGGATCACCGTCCTGGACGATTCGTGCGAGCCGACCAAGATCTTCCTGGAAGGCGACTACAAGTTGTCCGATGAACTGAAGCGAAATGGAACCGTGCCACAGTACGGTGGTGTCCATCGATGCGCCCTGAAATTCAAGGGATGGGTCATCGAGCAGTGGCTTGAGGCCAATCTACGCGGGCATGCTCACCACGCATTCGGCTACAACGCCGAAGAACGGACACGGATCAGTCAAAGCGAATATGCCCTGGGGGAGCGGATTGCATTCGGATTCAACGCCGACGAGACCGCGCGGATCGACCGGAGTCGCGAGTACAACACCCTCACACGGCAAGCATTCTACCCGCTTGTGGGGTGGGATTGGACCCGTGCTAAATGCGTCGACTACATCCGGGAGGAACCCGGCGTGACATGGCGCAAGTCGGCGTGCGTTTACTGCCCTTTCAACGCCCTGAAGAACGATGCGATCGACCGGCATCTGGAACATCCGGAGCAGGTCGCCGATGCGCTGGTTATCGAGCACATGAGCATGGCGCTCAATCCGCGCGGCACGTTATACAAGGGACGCAGTTTGATTCAGATAGCGACGAATACTGGAAATGATGAGGCGCTGAAAGGCTATCGGCAAAGGATTGACTCGGTCCGGTGGGCACAGTACCGGGTCCGCCGCATCTACACGAAGAAGGGGCAGGCTGATCGCGCTGTCGAGAAACTGGAAGTATTTGCGAGCGCTGTCGAGGCGCGTGCCAATCTCGCCGGCTTTGCAGTATCCCTCAGCCTACCATTCGAGGAATTGAGAGGAATTCCTTACGTCTGGCGCCAGCGAAGGAGTGAAGCGGAGTTCCCGACGCGAGAAGAATTCTGGACGATCGCGCCGGCAACCGTGGAATCGAAGGCACGTGGCGGGCTGGCGTGGTTCGATGCGAAGTGGTCCGACCGGCAGATGGGTCTTTTCTAATCCAGAACCGCGCCCTCCACGGCCCAATATCGTTTTCGCCTTTTCTTCGCCCTATGCGTTATACTCCTTCTCGTGGGCAGGTGGTGCACTGTGACCGTGACGAACCCAGACGGACGCCGCCACAGTTTGGATGTGCTGGCCGAGTCGACCTACGACGCCGCCCATCTATTTGTCGTCGAAGCGAAGAAGGAGCGCGCCGTCGGATTGCCGAATCCTACGCTGGCGACCGTCTTTGAGGTGGTTGCAGACGGCAAAGTGTATCGCGTCGCCGGAGTGGCGCTGCAGCGTTGGATCGTGGAGCGGCGGCAGAACTGGAACGGGCCGAAAGGCTACCTGTTCTGCAAGCGCCCGGGGCTGGAATGACAGGCAACTCGGGTGGCCCGTGCTGGAATCGACGTGCGGTTCGAGTGCTCATCCAGTGTGTCGTTGGTTTTGCAAACCTATCGGGCGCGGCAGCGCAGCGGTGTATGCCGACATTTCCGGGACGGCACCGGCCACCTCACCTTTCAGGACGATGGGGCTGGTTCAATCGACGAATCGGCCGCTCCGATCAACGAACCTAGATTGACGGTAAACACCCGGTTCTTGAGGTTGAAGCAAATCCAGGAGAACTCCGTAAAGAATCCGTTCTGACCTAGTATTCCAAATTCGCTGTCTTCGAGATCCTCGAAGCTTATGATCATATGGCCAGAAGGAATGTCGATAGTCGAAGGTTAAGTGTGGCTGCCCGCGCGGCGAAGGCTCCGCGGTTGGGGTGCGGCACCCAGGCACTGGGTGCCATATACGGGCGCATTTCACCGGATGCCGGAGGGGTCGCTGCATGCACCGATACCGCATCCGTACAAAGGGTCGGAACTCGGCGCGCGATACGCGGAAAGGTCACTCCCGCTTCACGTCCTTTGCCTTTTTATCCTCCCGGAGCGCTATAAATTTCGTATGGCGAAGGTGATTTTCCCCGGTCCACTCTACAAACTCAAACTGCCCCACCAGCACCGGCTTAAGCCACCGGCACTCTCCCATCTTCGCCGCAGTCAGTCCCGCGCCCCAGCGTCCTGCTTTCTTCTCGGGCAGATTGGCGAACGGGCATTCCTTGATTTCTAGCGGCTTTAGCTTCTTGAACAAATCCGCTCGCGACGCCGGCGTGAATCCGTTCCGCGTGCGTGCGGCATAGATGAGCTTATCGGCCTGGTAATAACCGATAACCAGCGCGTCGAAGTTCTTGGGCGACGGCGTATAGCCGGCGATAACGAGTTCCTGGCCTTGATTGGCGCGCATTTTCATCCATGCGCCTGAGCGCAAGCCTGCTTCGTATCTGCTGCTCCGCCGTTTCGCCACCAATCCTTCCAGCCCCTGCGCCTTTACTGACTGAATCAGATCGGTCAGACTCCCATCCAACACGGGCGAATATCGAACCGGGTCCGCCAACTTCGGCAGAATCTGCTCTTCGATCAGCTTCCGACGCTTGACCAGCGGCTCGCTCATCACGTCCCGCCCCCGGAGAACCAACAGATCGAATATGAAGAAATGAAGCGGTGCGCCAGCGGAACCGTAGTTCTGCAGGCTATTGAAGGAGGGTCTGCCGTGTTCGTCGAGCGCCACGACCTCGCCGTCGATCACCGTCTCATCGGGCATAGAGGCAAGGGCCTTCACGATGCCGGGATATCGGAGGGAGAAGTCGTTGTCGTTGCGCGAACGGAGATGGACTTTGCCGCCACTTTTGATAGCCAAGGCTTTGTACCCATCGAATTTAAGTTCATGTAGCCAGTCGGGTCCTTCGGGCAGTTTCTCCGTGCGCAGCAGGAGCATGGGTTCGATGAACCCCGCTTTTGTTTCGTTGTCCGGCATCGAGCTTATAAGATAGCGCTCGGCGCCGCTTTGCCTCAAACGCTCCGGCCGTGTTTCGTTCTCTCGGGCTCACGGAAAACAAAAGCGAGAGAGGCTTTCGTTGCGGACTTCTGGCGGTCCAGGGCCGGTTAAACGGCGATCTGGGAAACGACGCATTGGCCTGGCTAACTGGCGCCAAATCCCCATACCATCAGGAAACATAGACCGCCGAGGGGGAAGTTAAGTTGAAGGTTATGTGCGGACTCCCACTCGGGCCGCGCAGGCGGTCGCGCACGCCAAAATCGCCCGCACCCGCACCCCTCGGAGTCCCTTGGCGATTGAGCCTGGGGCACGCCAGCGGGATGGAAATGCGGGTTTCGGGCTATAAAGCGGCGTTGACCAGGATCTATCGACCAAAGCATTCCATTCCACACTTCCTCGAACCGGTCTTCCGTGGCTCGGCAAGTCGGTCGCAATGGATCCGACGCATCAGAGTCGGGAAGCCATCCAGCGCTTCAGATGTCGGTGGCGGTTGAAAAGGGTACCAAAATGGCGGCGAAGTGGCGCCCTGCCGGGAGAGCCGTTCGAAGTGAGCCTTTCCCTCTTATCAGGAGGCGTTGTTTAGAACGGCCCGGAGCGGTCAAGGGCGCGCCGTTGTTGGGCGCGGGGGAGCGAACCCTTGACGGCGAGGACCGTTCTGAGATGATCGCCGAAGAGGGAAAGGCGGGGCGAAAGCCTAGCGAAAGGTGAGCCGCCATTTTGGTACCCTTGCCCGCCGCCTCTAACACTTCAGAACGTCATCTGCAAAGATACGTGCCTCGTCAATCGTGGGGGGATTGGCTGGCAGCGGATATTTCCTCGGACTGCCAAGATGTCTGAAGTGGTTGGAGGTCTGCCGAATTTCGCGTGTACGTCCCTTGGTTGCCCATCCAGCGCGCTCGATTCCATTTGCACCGCCAAGGAACTCGATCATGTCGTAGATTTGCGACCAACCAAAGTCGCCACGAAGGTTTAGTGCTTCTTTGACCGCCGGGTCGCTAGCCGCCCTCTGGGCGATGGCAGACCCAAGCGGCTGCACGCCACGCGGACTGGCGAGTTCGGCGATCCCTTTGGCGGAATAAATGTCGATTACGCGGGTGGCGCGGATAGCGCGCCTGGACGGCCTGCCTTCGGCGTTGAACTCCTGGATGTACGAAACAGTAAACGGAGAGGCGAGGTTAGAATAGAGCGCAAGAATGCGATGGATGAGTTGGAGAAGGTCATCTGCGATTGGAAAGACTGTTGCCGGCTCGCTACAGGAGTTGAAAGCGGAGGATTCCAAAACCCATCCGTCGTCGAGTTTGTTGATTCGCGCCGTGTCGCTGGCAAAGCACGGAGCGACCTTTTCGAAGAGGTCGGCCTGGCCACTTAGCGTCGCCGTAAAAATAACTGCTCCCTTGTAGTCGGACGTCAATCATTGGCGAATGCTTGAGCGCCACTGCGGGCTGAACATCCGATCGCATTCAAAGGCCGAAATCATTAACGAGGGCAGCGCCAAAGGCCAGCCTCATGCGCATCCCCAATTGTGTTATAGTTCCGATTGAAACGCTAGCCTAATCGGAACTATAACATTATGCGACCACTCTCCTTCGATCCCCAAGCTCTGCGCAAGCACCTGCTGCGCTACAAAATTGCGACCTTGCCCGAACTCAAAAGCGCTCTCGGCACCAGCGCCGACCTCACCGTCTTTCGCAAACTCAAGCTCTTGGATTACCTCTCCAGCTATACCCATCGCGGCCGCTACTATACCCTCCGTGAGACTGCCCGCTTCGACGACGCCGGCTTGTGGTCCCACGATGCGGTTTGGTTTTCCCGTTATGGCACTCTGGTCTCCACCATCGAGTCCTTTGTCAATCACTCCCCACGCGGTTGGTTCGCCGACGAACTGGCCGATAGACTCCATGCTGAGGTCCAAGATCCCCTCCTCGATCTGGTGCGCGCCCAACGTCTGCGCCGCTCCGAAGTGGCCGGACGATTCCTCTACACCTCCGCCGATGGCCGGCAAGCTCGGGATCAACTCCGCTCCAGGCAAACCGCCCAATCGGTTCCTCTGGTGGCCGATGCTTCCGCGCTCCAGGTATCTCCCGATGAACTCAAAGCGGCGATTTTGCTCTTCTACACCCTGCTGGATGAGCAGCAGCGTCGTTTGTTCGCCGGGCTGGAGTCGATCAAGCTGGGGCACGGCGGGGACACCATTCTGGCCGAGTTCCTCGGCCTGGATCCGCACACTGTCGCCCGTGGACGCCAGCAACTACTCGATCAGAATGTATCGACTGACCGCACGCGCCGTGCCGGCGGCGGACGCAAACCAGTCGAAAAAAAACCGCCGACATCGTCACGCTGATCGAGTTCCTCCTCGAATACGACACCGCCGGCGATCCCATCACCGGCCTGAAGTGGTCCCGCCGCACTACCGACAAGATCGCCATGGCGCTGGGTGACTTCGGCGTCATCGTGAGTCCCAACACCGTCGCTCGTCTCCTCCATCAGATGGGCTATTCCCTGCGCGTCAATCACAAGAAACTCTCCACCGACCACAGTCCCGATCGCAACGATCAGTTCCTCTATCTCGGCGACCTTCGGCAGCGCTTCCAACGCCGCGGCTTACCCATCATTAGCGTCGACACCAAGAAGCGCGAACTGGTGGGCAACTTCAAGAATCCCGGCTCGCGCTGGGATCGGTCTGCCCGCCGAGTCCAGGACCACGACTTCCCCTCCGACGCCACCGGCGTCGCTATCCCTTATGGCATCTATGATCTGCTCGCCAATCGAGGATCGGTTATGGTGGGCGTCTCGCATGACACCTCCGCCTTTGCGGCCCATGCCATTGCCTACTGGTGGCGCCGAGAGGGATCGGTCCGCTATCCACGCTCCCGCCAACTCCTCATTCTGAGCGACACCGGCGGCAGCAATGGCGCTCATCGCCGCGCCTGGAAAACCGAACTCCAGTCTCAACTGGCCGATTCGCTTGGCCTGACTCTCACCGTTGCCCATTACCCGACGGGCGCTTCCAAATGGAACCCCATTGAGCATCGCCTCTTTTCCGAGATTTCCAAGAACTGGGCCGGTGAACCACTCGATAGTTATCAGAAAATCCTGAACTTTATCCGCTCCACCAGAACTCAGACCGGACTGTCGGTTACCGCTCATCTCGACCGTCGCAAATATCCCACTGGCGCCGAACCGACACCCCAACAGCTTCAATCGCTTCGGCTGAAGCCGCACGAGGTCCTGCCCAAATGGAACTACACCATCTCACCCAATCTGTGAAGTTGTTTTTGCGTCAGCCCTTAGCACCGCTGCATATCGCATTGAAGGGATTTTCCCTAATCGCGAAGATCGATACTTCTACTAATGGTAACAGGCCGTTACTATTGAGTTTTCCGCTGCTCCGAAACCTCGTGCCCAAATCACTCCCGCGTACGTCTTATCCAAATACGTCAACTGGCCGTCCAATACGCATCCCGACGAAGGCCTCGGCTGAAGCGCGGTTGGAGCTGCGGCGCCGATCTCACCGGCCACCAGATGCGCGCACTTCACAATGCGCCCGAAGCGGCTGGCAACCTTTGAGCATGGGGACCAGCGAGAGAGGTGCTTGAAGGTTAAGCGCGGACATCCGCCGGGGCGGCGAATGCTGCGCGGCTGGCGATGCGGAGTCCGGTGCAGCTTCGTAGGTGGCTGTTCTCGCCAGACTCGTCATCTCCCAGAACCGGACTTCACGAGCATTGCGGGTACTCACTTTCGAGGAATCGCAGTGCTCACATAGGCGTTCTCGGTTCTGCTCCGGCACGTCAGCCCGCTAGCCCAGGCTGCCCAAGAATTGACCCGCGAATAACCGCGGAGTACACTCACCGCATGGCGCTTACACCACAAGAAATCCGTTGCCTGAGTTGGGAGCAGTTGGAAGCTACCATCGAGCGGCTAGCTGGATGTCGGCCGTATGAATGGTTCTTCCGTGGCCAGAGAAACGCATCGTGGGGGCTGGAGCCTAGAATTGAGAGAGAATGCGACCTGGCGTTGCTGGAGGGTGCCGAGCGCCAGATGCTGGGAGACTTCCGCTCCAAGGCTCACCTCTATACCACTCACGTGCCGCGGTCCGAGGATACGGCCGGGTGGCTGGCGATGATGCAACATCATGGCGCACCAACCCGCCTGCTGGATTGGACGTACTCTGCCTACGTGGCGCTGTTTTTTGCTGTCGAGGCTGAAGGGGACGACGCTGATGATGCTGCTTTGTGGGGAATTCACATTGACGCTCTTGAAGGCGTCGGCCGACGTCGAGCTGAGCGGATACTCGATGTTTCTGCCGGCGCTGTCCTGGCGTCGCCGCCGCATTTTGACACACTGGCGTTCGGACCTTATTTTGTGCCCGGAAGCGTGATAGGGCTGGTAGTCCCGATTTTGCCTCAATTCCAAGTCTCACGCCTATCGTCCCAGCAGGGCTGCTTCCTGTTCAACTGCAATGCCTTCATGCGCTTTGAGGATTCACTGGTGGAAATGATGACGGGAGTGTCTTTGCGCTGGTTTGTCCGAATTGCTTTTCCGAGGAGCCTAAGGGCCGAGTGTCTGAAGCGCCTGATGCATTTCAATATTCACCCCGTGACACTGTTCCCTGACCTAGATGGACTTGCAGGGTTCGTCAGGCTGAAGAACAGGTTATTCCCTTACCCCCACAAGCCCGGCGACCTCCTCGCTTGATGCCTGCTGGCAGATTTGGGACCTGACTCGTAGCGCGGATCCTCTCATCGAGCCATTCCACCTTGGCGACGGAAGTCACGTAGGGGTTGGTCTCCGACTCGCGGAACTGCCCGAATCGCCCCAAACTCCTCAGATACGTTCGAGGATTTCTGGGAAACGTTCTTTTTGACGGTTTGTCGACGACTCGTTGATTGGCTCGAAACGGCCTTCGGGGAAATGATGGGGCCAGTTTCCCCCAACGCGGACTTGGGGCCAACTACCCGATCAAGGGAGGAAGTCGTGCCCATTGTCCGAGTAGCGCGTCTTTCGGGCAGAGCTTCTAGGATCTAACCCCCAGAACGGACTTCGGGGCTTTCGCCTCGAAAACTCCACGGTTGACGATCCACATGCTTGGACAACGCATGACCGGCGTCCCCGGGCGTTTCTCGCACAACCGAGGTGCTCTCCCAAAAGCCAGAGGTGTGTAGTGGGTCGGTTTTCTCCAACGCCAGGCGACGGGGGACCTCGGATCAGGCATGCATGGCCTTTGATATCAAGTGACGGCCATTTAAGCGCCGCATGCGCTTCGAGTCCCGCCTATTCATTTCTATTCATTTGGCGCGGCTGGAATCCGTACAGCGCTTGCGGTACAATCCACGAACAGAGTCGTGACGATGTTCTCGAACTGGCGCTATATCCATCGCCACCGCGGCAAACTGGGGCATTTGACCCCTGCAACCCTTGCACGGCTGCGGCAGACACTAGACTTCATTCAGAACCAGATATCGATTCAGAACAAGAAGTCAGGGTACCCATTGTACCCCGCCGAATCGACAATCGCTGAATGGCGACGAGTTTTGATGAACATAGCAGCCGGCAACGGCTTATGTCCGGCGGAGTTCGAGGATCTCCTTTACTTGATCCAGTACTTCTGGAACCGGCGCGTTGAGGGTCTCCTCAGAGAGGTCGAGTCTACACCGCTGCATCCGTTGATTAGAATCCTCGAGGAGGCGTGCACAAACTTTGGTATCTACAGCTTTGAAGAGGTAGGACTGATAGCGAGGGTCACCAACTCCAATTTTGACTGCCTTAATGATCGGTTCTCGATTCTGAAAAATCGGTCTCCAGTGTGCCGGCATCTTGCGTTTATGGCTGCGACCGATGTGGCTACCCTTCGAGCGTCCTATGAGGCACTGAAGGAGC
The DNA here is from genome assembly GCA_003135055.1 of Bryobacterales bacterium. Lineage (GTDB taxonomy): Bacteria > Acidobacteriota > Terriglobia > Bryobacterales > Bryobacteraceae > PALSA-243. The sequence continues at coordinate 11,737 of PLDF01000209.1, forward strand.
TTTCGTTCTTGCCTTATCTAGACCTTAGTGTCGTACGAGGGATGAAGACCACAGACGAGGTCTGGGAAAAGCTGACGGCTGTGCGCATGGTTTTGGACGTTCTTCACCATCCGGTCGGCTTCCAACTGAGCGCTCTGGAACTGCAGTTGCCGAATGGTCCGACCGACCGGCGCCTGCAGCTTTGGTGCGCAAATTTGTTTAGAGACCTTATGCAGAAGACGCTGCCACGCGACGAGGAGGTGTCTGAGTTCATGGGCGCAGTGCGGCACGCCGTTTGCGAGTTGCCAGTGGATTGGGTTGCCGATGCAGTTCGCCGAGCTGCAACCGCCGCTGAACTGGATTCAATCCTTCGCGCAGCGCATGAGTTACTTCCGTTCCAGCCCTATCTATTAGACCTTAGGGTCCTAAAAGGTATGACGACGACCGACGAGGCTTGTGAGAGGCTAAAGGCTGTGCGCACCGTTTTGGACGTTCTGCCGCGTAGTGCGACCGACTGGCACCTGCTGAGTTTGGGGGCGAGCTTGTTTACAGACCTTATCCACAAGAAGCTGCCACACGAGGATGTTTCTGACTTCATGGGGGCAGTGCGGCACGCCGTTTGCGAGTTGCCAGTGCGTTGGATCGTCGATGCAGTTAGGCAAGTTACAACAGCCGCCGAACTGGATTCAATCCTTCGTGCAGCGCGGGAGTTACTGCCGTTCTTGTTCTATCTAGGCCCTAGTGTTCTAAAAGGGAAGATGACCAGCGACGAGGCATGGGAAAGACTGAGGGCTGTACGCACAGTTTTGGATGTTCTGCCGAATCATGCGAGGCTATCGTGCCCGAATTTGTTCACGGTCCTTATGCAGAAAACGCTGTCACGCGAGAGGGCCCCTGAGTTCATGGGAGTGGTGCGGCGCGCCGTTTGCGAGTTGTCGGTGGATTGCTTAGTAGCCGCCGTTCGTCGAGCTGCAACACCCACCGCACTAGATTCGATCCTCCGCACTACGCTGGAATTCAGTCGCTCCGCATTGCGATTCGAGACCTGGATTCCAATAGTGATTGAGTCAGCTTCGGACAGTGCAGACCTGAGGACCTGCTTTTGTGATGCTCGTAGGGTAGCCGTTCAGCTGAATGCTGAGTGCGAAATACATGAGGTCACCGATTTTGAAGACACGCTTAAAGAAGCCATACGATACGAGCTGAACGGGGTGCGATATCGACTTGAATGGCGTTCCGGTTACACATCGGGTGGGTCTGGGCCAGGTTCGTATAATGGTTCATACGGCCAGTTTGACAATGGCTCTCCAGGTGAATGGCATCCCGCGTCGGTAACAGTCCATCCCGTTAGTAAGTAGTGCAGAAGTCTAGCTAGTTTCTGTCGCGAAACGGTGGAAATCGTCTTATTGAAACCCGGGATTGCACGCCATGACGGGAAAAAACCCATCGAACTAATGCTGGTAGCCGCTTGACACACCACGATTGTCGATTCATATTTATGGATGAAACAATGAAGGGCCAGTCTGTCTCTAAACCCGGGGTAGTTTGCCCGCGACAGGACGTAGCTCCGCCACAACGGGCAGGCTCGGAACCCATTTTGCTTAAGCGGAACTTTGGAAATGGCCCAGGACTCAGGCTGCTTTTGGCCGACGGACTGGCTTCTTGTCCTTCAATAACTCGGCGATCCGCATCAGGTTGTTGGTCAACACTGCCGCGCCCACCAATACCTGGAACCGTTCGCGCCCTCTTGCCAGACAGCGCCGCATGCCCCGGCCGCGAATCAGAACCGAGATGCGCCCCTCGATGCCCACCCGGAACCGTTGGCTCTTCTTGAACTGCGGGCTGCGCTCGAAGGCTTTTCGCTCTGCGGTCTTGGTTCCGCCCCGTTGGGGAATGCCTATGTGGCCGACCCCCGCCTCCCGACACTTCTCCTGATTCTCGACGCTGTCGAAGCCGCGATCGCCCGCGTACACCTCAGGAGGCTGCTGGAAGGTCTTCCGATGACGTTCCAGCGAAGGGCCCACATGCATGCTATCGGCCGGGTTTCCATCCAGTACCTTATAGTCAGTGATCAGACCTTGAGCGCTCTCCGCCAGGAAGACCTTGTGGCCAAATTCCACCGGCTTGCGCGCCTTGCCCCGCTTGATCAGATCGGTGTGAGTCTCAAAGATGGAGTAAACCTTCTCATCCACCGGAACCTCCTCCCCATTGATCACTCGCCGGCGGGTCTGGTCGATCACCCGGTCGGCCAGGTCGCAGTAAGAAGCGATCTCCGTGCGGAGTTGATCGATGGCCACGCTCGCAGCTACATCAATCCCAGTAACCTCTTTGGCCTTTTCGACCGCTTGGCGCGCATTTTGCACTACCTGCCCGGTGATGCGGATCAGTTCGCGGTATTTGGGCTGTTGCTGCACCTGCCGCTCCCGGGCGCTCATGCGTTCGATCTCTTGCATCCGGCGGCGCGCGCTGCGCGTGCGATTGGTAAAGCCTTCCACGCCCTGGGGTAATTTCCGATGGAGATCCTCGACCAGTCGCGTGATGGTGCGCACGGAGTCCCACAGTAAGGTGGAATCGGTGGGGTAATGGATATTGGTCTCCACCACGGTGGTATCGACGCGCAGTTTCTTGCCGTCCTCCAGACCCAGGTCGACAGCCGCCTCGATCACGGCTTGGTTGATGGCCTCGAGTGTCTGCGGCGTCAGTCGGTTGAAGGCGCGGTTAAAGGCATCGTGTTTGGGCACGGGATGGCCGTCAAAGTCGGTAAAGCCGCGCAACGTGTAGCCGTCGTTAATGCGTTCGCGCAACTCGCGATAATCCCAGTTTTTGACGCGCATGAGAATCAGCGCGCGCAGGGTCTGTGAGGGAGTGATGCCGTTGCGCCCGGTGGTGGGCTTCTTCAGGCCGCGCACCAGATCCAAGCGGACTTTCTCGGCCAGGGCGGAGTGTTGATCGAGGAATTCGGCGATGCCGCGCAGGGTGGGGTCGAGCTGAACGCCCTGGCGCTTCAATTCGAGGTCGGCGAAGGTGAATTGGGGATCGAGGATTCGGCTCACGGTTTCTTCTCCGGTCGTAGCAGACTATGGTTCAGTTCGCAGATGCGTTCCAGGTTAGCCTTCAGCTTCTGGTAATTGCCCAGCCACTGGCGGACCATCGGTATCTGTGCAGGGGGAAGGCTGATCTGCTTGGTGCGGCCGCCCGGATAACTGATGGTCAAAACCCAGACGGGGTGGCCTTTGCCGCGGGCGCAGACGGAACAGCCGGTGGCATGACGGATGGTGCGATGGAGCAAGGAGCCGCGGAGGATCTCGGTGGTGGAGGGCAGAGCCGCGGCGAGCTTGGCGCGGGATTTCAGGATCGTTTCTCGATTCACTTATAACAATGAAACAACAAAAGGACTATCTTGTCAAGCGCCGAATGAACATAGCCGCGTTAAATTTCAATCGTCGACCAGAAAGCTAGCCGAAGGATTGGCGCCAGCGAAGCGCCATGGAACATTTTTGGTCGACCTTGACTTATGCTCTCGGAGCGCATGGGCCTTCGCCCGCGCGGGTTAGGGTCGACATAACCATCGAGCTACCCTTGGACGATCCGATCCAGAGACACTCCGAAGTCGCGCCGCCTGGAAAGGTTTGGTTCACGCGCAACAAACTCAAACCCAGGGCAGATCGCGTCAACTCGCAAAACCCGACGCTACGGGAACATGTAAACCTAAGCAGCCAAACGGCTTATGTGTTTCGCGACAGAAACTAGCTAGATTAGCTAAGCTGGTCCTATCCTAGAGAGCGGTCGCCGCTCTGGACAGTCAGTACTGCGTCTATGTCCAATCGCGCTGTCCAACTAGGCGTGAGGCCGTGAGACTCAATGGCAGCATTCGGGAGCTGTTCAGAAAATGTCCTCCAGTTGCCGCGGTGCGACGGGTCGGGAAGCTCGACTCGATCTTGGCTGTATACCCAAGCGGTGTTCTGGGTAGCTCCGTCCGGATTGTCGGCATAACCGGCCAATCTCTGCCCGCTTTCCTGGTCGGGTGAAAAGTGGTCTTCGGCCGCGCGCCGATGACTCTCTTGTCGCACTGCGGAGGCCAAAATTCAAGGCCACCGCGGACGCCGTGCCGATTGCGCTCAGCAAGCAGGCATCCGCCGAAGTAAGACAGTTTCGAC
>PLDF01000189.1 GCA_003135055.1 Bryobacterales bacterium
TAACCGTTAGACGATAGCGCCATTGGAGAACGATTTCCATTCTACCAGAACCCGCCATCGCGGGATAATGGTAAGGCATGCGCCGCTCGCTTCTCATCCTGCTGCTCCCATTCGCCCTCCATGCGGCGGACCACTGGGTAAAGTTCACCTCCGGTCCTTTCCAGGTGTTCACTGACGCCGGAACCCGAGCCGGCCGCGAGACCCTCGTCTGCTTCGAAGAGTTCCGCCATGCCGTGGGCGAGGTGGTCGGCGAGCCCAACCTGCAAACGCCTCTGCCGGTGCGCATCCTGGTCTTCAAAAACGCCCAAGGCTGGACCACCGGCGATGCCATCGGCGAAGGGCGCGCCAGCTACAACATCGTCCTCGATGAGAAGGCCGCCGAGAAAGGCGCCGCTTCTCCCGCGGTTTACGCAGCCCTCACGCGTCTGTTTCTTCAGGCCAACACCGCGCAGATGCCGCCCGCGTTTGAACACGGACTCGTCGAGTTTTTCTCCACCTATGAAGTGAAGGGCATCCACATCACCGTCGGCGCGCCGCCGCCCGCGGCCGATCTCGATTGGGCGCGCATCCACTTGCTGGTCGTCGATCCCGATTATTTCGGCAAGCTGCGCGTGCTGCTCTTCAACCTCCGCAAGGGCGCCGCCGAAGATCCCGCTTACCGCAACGCTTTCAACAAATCGTCCGCTGAGGTCGAGGCGCAGGTCAAGCAGCGCTTCGCCGATCACGATATCCGCACCACCTCCATTTCCAGTCTGCCCATGGCTGAGCGCGATTTTCCGGAGCGCGAAGTTTCCGATGCCGACGCCCGCCTGGCGCGCGCCGATCTGCTCTCCGGCGCGCCATCGGAAGCTGCGTATCGGGAGCTGATTCGCGATCAAGAGAAAATCGCCGAAGCCTGGGAGGGTCTCGGCATGCTGGCGCTGCGCGGCCATCGCAACCCCGAAGCCAAAGAGCATTTTGCCGCGGCGATGGCGGCCGGAAGCGCCAGCGCGCGCTGCTACATCGAATACGCCAAGCTGGAGCCCGACAACGCCAAAGCTTCGCAGGCGCTATTGAAAGCCGCGGGCATCAATCCCAAGCTCGATGAGATCTTCGCCCTTTTGGCCCAGCGCGACACCGACCCTGACAAGCGCCTGGCGCACTGGAAAGCCGCCGCCGAGCGCAACCCGCGCAACCCGGCATATTGGCAGGCGCTCGCCGATTGCTACATCGCCGATCACAATTACGATGGCGCCGCCAAAGCTTTCACTTCCGGCGAGCAAGCCGCAACCGACCCCGCCACGCGCGACCGCATGCATCACCAGCGCGTCGCCGTGGAGGACCAGCGGCTCGAATACGAGGAAGCCGAGAGGCGCCGCAAAGCCGAAGAGGACGCGCGCGACCTTGCCCGTCTGAAGGACCAGGCGCGCGCCGAGGTTCACGCGCTCGAAGCCAAGTATGGCGATGGAAAACTGCCGCCAGATCAAAAGGTGGTTCCGTGGTGGGAAGCGCCCAAGCCGCCTGCCAAAGTCACCGGCAGCCTTCGGCAGTCGGAGTGCCTCGCCGGCTCGCAGGCGCGGCTCACTATAGTAGGCGATGATAAAAAGATCGTGAAACTGCTGGTCACGGACCCCACGAAGCTTTCCATCGAAGGCGCGGGCGAGTTGACGTTCCGTTGCGGCGCGCAAAAGGCGCGGCGCGTGACGGTGGGTTACTTCCCGAAGATTAATTCCCGCCTCGCGACGGTGGGCGAAGCGGCCACCATCGATTTCCAGTGAGCCTTCCAGTGAGCCTTCCAGTGAGCCAGCCGTCCGGCGCAGGGCGGCCGCCCCTGCCCGAGCCTCAGGGCCCGCCATCGGCCCACCCCACGGAGCGCTTCCGTTGGCTGGTGCTATCGGTCTTTGTGCTTTCGTCGGCCATCAACTATCTGGACCGGCAAACTTTCGCGACGCTCGCGCCCGCCATGCGCGATCAGTTCCATCTCACCGCTGAGCAATATGGTTTGGTGATCGGCATCTTTTCCATTGCGTACGCCGCCAGCGCGCTGCTCGCCGGCATGTTGATCGACCGCATCGGCCTCAATCTGGCCGCAAGTTTGGCGATCGGCTTGTGGTCGTTTGCCGGCATCGCCACCGGCTTCACGCGCGGCCTCGGCGGCCTCATCGGTTGCCGCACGGTGTTGGGCGCCGCCGAAGCCGCGGGCATCCCCGCCGCGGGCAAGGCCATTCATCAGTATTTGCGGCCCGGCGAGCGAGCTATGGGGAACGCCGTCAATCAAGCCGGCGTGAGCCTCGGACTCATCGCCGCGCCACCCTTCGCCACGTGGATCGCTACGGCATACGGTTGGCGCGCGGCTTTCGTGATTACCGGCTGTCTTGGTCTGCTGTGGATTCCCCTCTGGAATTGGACCGCCCGCCGCTCCGCCGCCGCCCCCGCGCCCCGCGCCAATTGGTCCGGTTCGGCCAAACTGCTGCGCGACCGCCGGCTGTGGAGCTTCGTGCTTGCCAATGCGCTCACCATGGTCGGCTATTCGCTTTGGACCAACTGGACCATGCTCTATCTGGTGGACGTGCATCGCCTCACGTTGCGGCAGGCTGCCGGTTATGCGTGGATTCCACCGGTTTTCGCGCTGCTTGGCGGCTTTGCGGGAGGCTGGCTCTCGCTGCGATTGATCGAGCGCGGTCTTGCCACATCCGCGGCACGGTTCCGCGTGTGCGTGGCCGCTGCGACTCTCTCTCTTCTCACCGCGGCGATTCCCGCCGCGCACGCGCCTGGCTGGACAACGGCCGGAATCGCCCTCAGCTTTTTCGCCATCTCGGCACAGAGCGCCAACGTCTACTCTCTGCCGCTCGATGTGTTCGGCGCCGCGCGAGCGGCATTCGGCGTAGCCGCGCTGGTAGCGTCTTACGGCGCCATGCAGGCGATCGTTTCGCCTTTATTCGGTTGGATTCAACACCACCACGGCTATGCGCCCCTCACCTGGATTGCCGCCGTCACCCCCGCCGCCGCTTGCGCCGTCCTATGGCTCACGAGGTCCGTGCGTTGAAGGGGTGGGTCAAACTGAAGCGGTGGATCAAGCGCTGGCTCTTCGGCGTGCTCGGCAAAGACCCCGACGCGGTCGTCGTCACATTCTGCACCGGCGATGCCGGGCTTTGCCGCCGCATGGCGGATGAGGTTCGCGCGCTGGTTCCCGATCGCCGGCACTTTGTGGTCACGCCCGAAAACTGGATCGAGATGCGCCGCGAATTGCGCCGCTACCGTATCGGCCTGGCTCCCGTGATGCTCGCGCGCGCTCGAACCGCGAAACCGCTTGCCGACGGGGCGCCCTCTAATCGGAGCCACGACCGTAAGGGAGTGGTTTCCACGGACGCATTGCGCCGCGCCGCGTTTCGCCTGGCGCCGCGCAAGATCCTGGCCTACAATTCGCGCCTGGAGCGGCATCATCTGCGGCTCGATTTGCCGTCGTTACTCTTCTGGCGCGGCGTACCGCTCGACCGCATTTATCTGCGCCCGTGGTGGTGGCCGTGGAAGAAACGGGAGCGTGGGGTGGTCCCCACCGGTTACCGCGTGATCGAGGGCCGCGCGTGTTCGCCGGAACGCAAACGCATCGCGGTGCTTGCGCCCTATTTCCCTTATCCGCTGGCGCACGGCGGCGCGGTGCGTATCTTTCATCTGCTGCGCGAGATGGCCCGCGAATTCGACGTGGAGCTGCTGGCATTCACAGACGCCAAAGTGGGGCAGGCGCTTCCGCCTGCCAACTCCGCGGTCACCGGCGCCGTCGAAATCGAAGCGGCCCCATTGCTCGAATTCTGCGCGCGCGTGGCGCTAGTGGAGAAGCCCCGCTACCGCGAGCCGCGGTGGTCTTCGCTGCTGCCGCCGGAGGTTCACGAGTTCCGCTCGCCCGCCATGCGCCGCGCCATTGCCGAAGAGCGGCGCGCGTTCGGATTCACCGCGCTGCAAGTGGAGTATACGCAGCTTGCCGAATACGGCGGCGATGCGCTGGTGGAACACGACGTCACCTTCGACCTCTTCGACCAGATTCGCCGCAGCGCCCAGAGCACGGCCGCATTCACGGCCTGGTGGGATTGGTTCCGCTGGCATCGATTCGAGACGCGCGCCGTGCGCCGCTACCGCCGCGCTGTGGTGATGTCGCAGAAGGATGCCGAGCTTCTGGGACGCGACATTCCGTGCACGGTACTGCCGAATGGCGTCGACTTGGAACGCTTCCGCCCCCAGCCGGAGCAACCCGGCCAGCGGCTGCTCTTCATCGGATCGTTCCGCCACTTTCCGAACGTGACGGCGTATCGCTTCTTCACCGAGCGCGTCTGGCCGTCGTTACACAAGTCGCTGCACGACCAGTTCCCGGAGATGACATTAACGGTGGTCAGCGGGCCCGAGTATCTCACTTACTGGCGCGCCTTCACCGATTCTCCCGAACCCGCGCCCCACCCTGGCATCCGCTTGCTGGGGTTCGTCGCCGACGTGCGTCCTTTGTATGTCGAGGCGAACCTGGTGATCGTGCCGACCACGGTATCGGCTGGGACGAATGTGAAGGTTTTGGAAGCCATGGCGATGCAGCGGGCCGTGGTTTCGACGCCTTCCGGATGCGCGGGCCTTGGGCTATTGCACGGCCATAGCGTGTGGGAGGCGGAAACTCCCGAGGCCTTCGCCGCAGGTATCGCGACGCTGATCGCGGACTCGGAACGGCGCAGGCAAATGGCGCTAGCAGCCTATGGCGATGCGCAACGCCACTTCGATTGGCGGAGCATCGGCGAGCGCCAACGCGACCTTCTGCGCGCACTGTAGCCCCGTGCCGTAGCCCAAACACCGTTGCTTTGTGGGGCAGCCAATCCTGGCTGCAGCGGGCTTTCAGCCAGCTCTTTTCACCTGCGCACCCGTCTGTTTCTGCTGCAAGAGCCGTTCCCGCCAGGGATCGTCCCCCGCTCGTGTGAACGCGCTTCGGACCCAGCCGTGAAATTTGAGCGGCTAACGTCCGTTTGCTGGCGCGCGCGTTTCCTCATCCGCCAGCAGCACCGTCGCCACCGGGGCCATTCGAGCGACGGACGGCTCCGCAAGATATCGCATTGCCAAATCCTCAATCTCCTTGTAGGCCCGATTCCCCGCGGACCGGGACAGTTCCGCCGCAAAGCGCGCCAGCATCGCGTTTTCCTCGCGCTCGGGCTGAGGCGGGTAGGCGCTTCCGGCCCGCTCTTTCGCGGTGACATAGCCCGCTTGCACGCCGCGGAAGTTGGCGTCGATAAACCTCGCCGCCGCTTCGGCGCGTTCCAGCCACTGCCGGTCGCGCGTCGCGTCGTAGAGCGCGAGAAACCCGCGGCCCATTGCCAGCGTATCGCCCAGATACGGACCTGCGGGGTCCTTTTCATCGTGCCGGAAACCGCCGCCCGCACTCGCGCGATTGGCGATCGCCCAATTGGCCGAGCGAACCGCGGCATCCAGGTGTTGGCGGTCGCCGGTAGCCGTGTAAAGCGTGGCAAAAGCGCGAATGGCCCACCCGTTTTCGCGCGCATAACGGTGCTGGTCGATGCGCGGAATGCCTTGTTTGCGCCGGGCCGCGTCGTTCAGCGCAAAGTACTCCGCGCTGTGCTTTCCATCGATCAGGTCGGCGTTCTGGCTGGTGTAGAATGCGCCTTCCGGACTCGTCAGAAAATCGCGGAGGTATTTCGCTATGGCGAGCGCCGAATCGCGATACGCCGGGTCTTTCCACTGCCGGTAAGCCATGGCATAGATGCGCAGATCTTCCGCTTGAAACGCCATGATCTTCTCAAAGTGCGGCTGGTCCCAATCGCCGCCCACCGAGTATTGATAAACGCCGCCCCACGCAGGGTCGATGAGCTTCTTCTCTTGCCGCAGCGTCTCGCGCGCCATGTGTTCCGCCTTGGCGTCGCCGGCGCGCGCCAGCAGCATGGCATATTCCACGCAGTTCCAGTCGAGATACTTCTGATCGGTTCCCCAGCCGCCGTGCTGCGAATCGTAGGAAGCGAAGAATCGACTCTTCAGGCCCTCGCGCAATTCGGGCGTCAGTTGCGGCGGCCCGCCGAATGCCAGCGTCCTTTCCGGCTGCACCGACGGACCGGGCGATGGATCTTTGACAATGGCTCGCAGCAGATTCGCCATCTGCCTGGGCTCCAGGTAGCCCTGGCGCTTTACGATCTCCTCGCCCTTGGGGCCGAAGACCACCGTCGCCGGCCAGCCATAATCTTCGTATCGATTGGAAATGTCGGGCCGCGAATCCTGATCGACGCGCACCGCAATGTACTTCGATCGGACCAGCGCCACCACCGCCGGGTCGCGGTAGGTGGTCTCGTCCATCACGTGGCACCAGTGACACCAGACAGCTTCGAGGTCGAGCAGCACGAACTTGTTTTCGCGCCGGGCCTGCTCCAACGCGGCATCAGACCAGGGTTGCCAGGATATGGAAGCGGCGGGCGCGGCCAGAGCGCAGGCAAGAAAAGCGGCGGATAAGTACGAGAGTCTCATCGGGGCCTCTACCAACAAGGTACGCGGCATGGCCCCGATTCGGATTTGACCCAGCTAAGCTAACCTAGCTTAACTAACCCAGGAGCAACGGCGGCCTACTGGTTCCAGTTCTTGCCTTTGAAAATTCCGGGCATCATCTGGTAAATCTGCGGGGATTTCTGCTGCTGCTCTTTGTCGAGCGCGTTGTAGATCTTGGCGAACGCGTTCATCTCAATGCCCGCCATCTGCGTCTCCGATCCGGCGTAGGTTTTCACCGCGGCGTCAATCTCTTCCTGCTTGCCGCCGGCGACGGCCTGGGCGATCGTGAGACGCCCCTTTTCCATCTGATCTTTGACGGGCGTCGCTTCCTTCTGCGCGTCGTCCATGATCGTCTTCACCGCCTTCTTCTCGTCCTTATCGAGCTTCAGAATCTGGGTGAACTGGTCCATGCGGCTCACGCTGCCCGGCTGCATCATGGGGCTGTTGCCGCCGCCCCCGCCCTTACTGCCCTTGCCCTGCGCAAAGGCCAGCGCGGATACGGCGATTCCGACGATGATTAGTCTGGTCCACATGATGGCTACTCTCCCCCGCGATTGCCGCCACGGCCTCGGCCGCCGCCGCCGTCGAACATGCCGTCCATCTGCTCCGCGAACACCGGCGCCGCCTTGGCCTGTTGCTTGGCGTCCAGAATCGCATACAGTTTGCCGTAAGCCTTGGCTTCCACTGCGGCTTTCTGCGCCATCAAGTCCGTAAATTGCGCCATCATTTTGTTGATATCGTCGCCGGTCGTCCCCTGCAGGATCGCGGTGGTAATTGCGCTGCGGCCCGTCCGGACCTGTTCGTTGAGCGGCGCCGCCTGTTCCTGCGCGGCCGCGAAAATCTTCGACGCCTGTTCCTTCTGGTCCTTGTTCAAATGCAGCTTATCGGCGATTATGTCCGCCCTGGACTGGCGCTGCGCCCGAGGCATGCCGCCGCTCATGCCGCCGGCGTCGCCGCCCATGCCGCCGCCCATATCACCGCCGCCACCGCCGCCCTTTGAGCCGCCTTGGGCTGACGCGAGGCCAACGGCAACAGCCGAGGCCAACAACAAACGAACTAACATAAAACCTCCCTCTGAAGTCGTGACCCGATGTGGACGGGGTCTCTTGTAAATTAAAGCACGCTTTGGGCGCGGAATGTTAAGTGGGACAGTCCTCCTGGCCTGTCGCTCGCCGCGTAATTTCAAAGAAGCCGGTCCAGCACCAGCGTCTCAAAAGCATCCACCCTTTCAAAAACGGGGTCGTTAGCGATCAAACCCGGCAGCATGGCAGCGCGCGGCGGTCGCGGCCTTGCAGCGCATCCGGTGTTTTCAGGCGATGAAGGCCGCGAAAACGCGCCGCAAGATCCGCGATCCGGAGGCCGGGCGATAACCGCGGGGATAGCCGCCGTGCGCCAAGCCTCGATGAGTTCTACGGTTTGCTTGCCACGTATCCAAACCTGGAATGGATCACGCTCGTATCCAAAGCTATCTTGCCGTGGCGCCGAAGGAAGGCGCGCAGGCGGCTTAAGTAATCGGCTAAGCAACTGCTGTCTGAGATGTCTGACGGCCCATTCAAGAAGGAAAATAGGGGCGGGCAAGATTTGCCCGCCCGCGAAGTTATTAGACTGAAAAGCTATGCAACTTTGGAGGCGGTGTTGTTGGCGCGGTCCCAATCGGCGTAGTCGCGCTCGGCTTGCGCGCGCGTGTATCCGTAACGCTCTTGCAGCTTGCCCAGAAGTTGGTCTTTCTTGCCGGCCACCTGTTCCCAATCGTTGTCGGTAAGCTTTCCCCACTTCTCCCGCATTTTTCCTTTCACTTGCTTCCAAGTGCCTTCGATTTGATCCGAATTCATTAGAGCTACCTCCCAAATTGACGCTGCAAGCGCCCTGCCAGTGGCCTGTTCCGTACCGCGCCCGCGCCAGCCGGCGGCAAAAACCGCTTTCTTACGGTCACGGCTCCGATCTCAGCGCGCACACGTTAGAAAGCGGTGTTTGCGCGCCATCTACAAGACTTCGAGGATCAAACACTTCAAGTATAGAGTTTCGGGAACGGTGAGCAAAATCGGATGATCCTGGCTTTGCGTTCGCCGTTCCAGAACGCGCAGCGTGCGCTTGGAATCGAGCGACGCTTGGGCAATCAGTTCGAGGAATGCCGGCTCGCTCAGATGGTGTGAGCAGGAGCACGTCACCAGGATCCCTCCGGGCGCCAGCAAACGTAGCGCGCGCAGATTGATTTCCTTGTATGCGGTGGTAGCCGCTTCCAGGTTCCGGCGCGACTTGGTGAATGCCGGCGGGTCGAGCACCACCAGTGAGAATTCGCGGCGGGCGCTGTTGTATCCGTTGAGAACGTCGAAAACATCGGCTTCGCGGAAATCGACGTTGGCGATGCCGTTCGCGGCGGCATTCTGGCGCGCACGGGCGAGCGCGGGGCCGGAGCTATCGACAGCCTCCACGGACTGACACTTCGCCGCCAGATGCAGCGCGAAGCCGCCGGTGGATGTGAAGCAATCGAGCGCTCGACCGCCGCTCGCGTCACTGGCACTCGCGTAACGGGCGGCGGCGAGATAATTCTCGCGCTGGTCGAGGAAAATGCCGGTCTTTTGACCGTGCAGCAAGTCGGCGGTGAGGCTCAGCCCGTTCATGCGGACCGAAACCGAATCTGGAATCTCGCCCGCCAGCACCGTGGTTTCGAGCGGCAATTCCTCTTTGGCGCGGACCGCGGCATCGTTGCGCGCCACAATGCCGCGCGGCTCGAAGATTTCTTGCAGACAGGATGCGATTTCCCCTTTCGCCGCGTCCATGCCCTGGTCGAGCGTCTGCATCACCAGGTAGTCGGCATAGCGGTCGACGATCAACGCCGGCAGCAGGTCCCCTTCTCCGTGGACTACGCGATACGCGTCGGTGTCGTATCCCATATGGAGCGCCTCATCGCCCAATATCATCCGGCGATGCGCTTCGGCGGCGCGGAGCCGGTGCAAGTAGAAATCGCGGCCCGCGCCGCTGCCGCCCAGCATTCGCAAAGTAATCTGCGAGGCAGAGCTGTAATGCGCTACGCCCAGAGTTTGGCCTCGCTGGTCCACAACTTTCACCGTCTCGCCCGGTTGCGCCTGGCCGCGGTCCGTGACGTCGCTCGAGAAGATCCACGGGTGGCCGGAGGCGATGCGCCCGGCTGCCTTCCGGTTCACGCGGACCTGTTTCATATCGGGCTGGTTCATGTCGCGTTGGCTCATGTCAAGCTGGTTCATCGCATCGCCTGCCGGCATGTACGACGGGCCTCCCGGCCCGTCGTCTTCGCCGGTTCATGTCAAGCCGGTTCATCGCATCGGCTGCAGGGGGTGACTGCGACAGACCAGGAGGTCTGTCGTACATGAGGTTCATCGCATCGCCTGCAGGCGGGCGATCCGGTCCTCCGTGGAGGGGTGCGTCGAAAAGAGGCGCATCAAGCTTTCGCCTCCGGTGAAGGGCTGAATGATGAACATGTGGGCGGTGGAGGGCGTCGCGTCCATGGGGATCCGCTTCGACCAGCCTTCCAACTTTTGCAAACCGTTGATCAGCGGATAAGGCGAGCCGACGTACTTGGCCGAGGCCGCATCGGCGTCGTACTCGCGCGAGCGCGAAATAGCCATCTGGATGAGCCCGGCGGCGAGGGGCGCCAGGATCATCATAAGGATTGCGCCGATTCCGGAACCGCCCCGGTCTTCGTCGTCGCGGCCGCCGCCGAACCACAACGCCATGTGCGCCAGGAATGTAATCGCGGCCGCCAGCATGGCGGCGATGGAACTGATCAGGATGTCGCGGTGCAACACGTGGCCCAGCTCATGCGCCACCACGCCTTCAATCTCGTTGTCGTTCATAAGCTGCAAAATGCCTTCGGTGAACGCAACCGACGCGTGCGACGGATTGCGTCCCGTGGCGAAGGCATTGGGCGAAGGATCGGGAATCAGCCACAGTTTGGGCATGGGAAGGCCCATGCGCTGCGTGAGCCCGCGTACGATCGGCTCCATGCGGCGGTAGGCGTCGGGATTCTGTTCCGGCGTCACCGGCTGCGCATTGTACGTCATGAGGGCGAGCTTTTCCGAAAAGAAATAGCTGCCGAAATTCATCACCGCGGCGATGCCGAGAGCGTAGTATAGCCCCTGGCGGCCGGCGATCGCCTCGCCGCCCACCAGCAGCAGGCCACTCATCAGCCCCAGCAATAGAGCGGTTTTCAGAGCATTCATAGACGCCTCGTACGACAGCCATCCTTGCCTGTCGCGCTTGTTACCCCGTACGACAGGCATCCCTGCCTGTCGCGCTTGTGTTACCAGAGCCCCGTACGACAGGCATCCTTGCCTGTCGCGCTTGTTACCAGAGCCTTCATAGACGAATCACTGGTTCGCAGGCCATGGGCCCGCGCCACTCTTATGCGGCCAGAGGAACAAGTTTCTCAAATTGCAGCTCGCCCTCGTCGCCTTTCGTGTCCACCGGGCCGCCTTTCGTCTTCACCAGGATGGTATCGCCCTCGGCGAACTCGCCCGTGATCAGTTTGAGCGCCAGCGGGTCCTGGATGAGCCGCTGGATGGCGCGCCGCATCGGCCGCGCGCCGTATTGCGGGTCGTAGCCCTCCGAGATAATGCGATCCTTCACCGCGGGCGTTACTTCCAGTTTCACTTTTCGATCTTTCAGAAGCTTCGCGACATTCTGCAACTGGATGTCGACAATCTGGTACAGATGTTCGTGCGTCAACGAGTTAAATACGATGATATCGTCAACGCGGTTCAGGAATTCGGGCCGGAAGTGCTGGCGCAGCGCATCGAGAAGCCGCTTGCGCGTATCCGCGTTGCGCGCGTCCTTGCCGTGCACCGAGAAGCCGATGACGTTTTTGTCCACCATTCCGGTGCCGATGTTCGACGTCATCACGATTACCGTGTTCTTGAAGCTGACGGTGCGGCCCTGGCCGTCGGTCAGCCTGCCGTCGTCGAGAATCTGCAGCAGCATGTTGAACACGTCCGGATGCGCTTTCTCGATTTCGTCGAAAAGCACCACCGAATACGGACGGCGCCGCACCTGCTCGGTTAGCTGCCCGCCCTCTTCGTAGCCCACATATCCCGGAGGCGCGCCGATCAGGCGGGCGACGGCGTGCTTCTCCATCAGCTCCGACATATCGACGCGGATCATCGCCTTATCGTCGTCGAAGAGGTAGTGCGCCAGCGAGCGCACCAGCTCGGTCTTGCCCACGCCCGTGGGGCCCAGGAAAATGAAGCTGCCGATGGGCCGCGCGGGGTCGCTCAATCCGGCGCGGTTGCGCAGGATGGCGTTCGAGACAAGCTGCACCGCCTCATTCTGGCCCACCACGCGATCCTTGAGCCGCTCGGGCATCTGCACCAGCTTCTGGATTTCGCCTTCCAACATGCGCGTGACCGGAATTCCCGTCCACTTGGCGACGATGCGGGCGATCTCGTCTTCGCCGATCTCCTCTTTCAGCAGCGCGTTTTCCTTGACGGCTTCGAGCTCCTGCTCGGCGGCCTGTATATCCTTTTCCATCTGCGCGAGCTGGCCGTAGCGAAGCTGCGCGGCCTTTTCCCAATCGCCGGCGCGGCTGGCTTTTTCTTCGTCCTGGCGCAACTGCTCTTGTTCTTCCTTCAATTGGCGAACGCGCCCGATAGCGGATTTTTCCCGGTTCCAGCGCTCCTTGAGCACGGCCGCTTCGCCGCGGAGGCGCTCCAGCTCGTTCTCCACAAAACGCAAGCGGTCGTGGGACGCGAAGTCGTCTTCCTTGGCGAGCGCCTGGCGCTCGATTTCCAGGTGCGAGATGGAGCGGTCCAGATCGTCGATCTCGATCGGCATGGAACCGATCTGCAGGCGCAGCGCCGAGCCGGCCTCGTCGATCAGATCGATGGCTTTGTCGGGCAGGAAGCGGTCCGCAATGTAGCGGTGCGAGAGGACGGCGGCCGCGATGATGGCCGAATCCTTGATGCGCACGCCGTGGTGGATTTCGAACTTCTCCTTGAGGCCGCGCAGGATGGCGATGGTATCGTCCACCGAGGATTCGCCCACCAGCACGGTCTGGAAGCGGCGGGCCAGCGCGGCGTCCTTCTCCACGTACTTTTTATATTCGTTGAGCGTGGTGGCGCCGATGCAGCGCAGCTCGCCGCGCGCCAGCGCCGGCTTCAGCAGGTTGGCCGCGTCAATGGCGCCTTCGGCTCCGCCGGCCCCGACTAGCGTGTGCAGCTCATCGATGAAACAGATGATCTCGCCCTTGGAATCGATGATTTCGCGCACCACGGATTTGAGGCGGTCTTCGAACTCGCCGCGAAATTTGGTGCCGGCCACCATGGAGCCGAGGTCGATGGAAACCAGACGCTTGTTGCGCAACTGATCGGGAATGTCGCCGCGCACAATGCGCTGGGCCAGCCCTTCCACGATGGCGGTCTTGCCCACGC
>PLDF01000515.1 GCA_003135055.1 Bryobacterales bacterium
TCGCCGCCTTCAGCCTGCACGCGGAAACCGGCTACAACGCCTGGCTCCGCTACGCCCCACTCGACGAGCCGGCCCTCACGCAATACCGCCAATCCACGCCGGCCGTCATTGTGGCGCTCAATAACACGGGTCCCGAAGCCAGCGCGCGCGCCGAGTCCATCCGCGGTCTCCGCGGCATGCTCGGCAGAACCCTGCGCGCCGAATCCGCCATCCCCAAGGAAAGCGCCATCGTCCTCGGCACGCTCGAAGAGCTCCGCCGCGCCGCGCCCGAATTCCATCTCGACGCCAACCTCGCCGCGGATGGCTACTGGCTCAAGACCGTCGCCGCCGGCCCGCTCCACTACACCGTCGTCGCCGCCGCCAACAGTCGCGGCGTGCTCTACGGCGCCTTCGCGCTGATGCGCAAAATCGCGCTTGGCGAATCCATCGTGAATCTCGACGAGAAGCAATCGCCATCCGTGCCCGTCCGCTGGGTGAATCAGTGGGACAACCTCACCGGCGCCATCGAGCGCGGTTACGGCGGCCAATCGCTTTTCTGGGAGAACCTGCACGCGCGTGAAGATCTGAGCCGCGTCAACGACTACGGCCGCATGCTGGCCTCGCTCGGCATCAATGGATGCGCCATCAATAACGTCAACGCCAACCCGCGCGTTCTGGCTTCCGATTTCATTCCGCAGATCGCGCGCATCGCCGACGCGTTCCGCCCGTGGGGCGTGCAGGTGGCCATCGCGGTCGATTTCGGCAGTCCGCAAACCATCGGCGGCCTGGACACCTTCGATCCGCTCGACCCCAAAGTCGCCGCCTGGTGGGCGTCCAAGGCGGACGAGCTCTACCGCGCCGTGCCCGATCTCGGCGGCATCGTGCTCAAGGCCGATTCCGAAGGCCGCGTCGGCCCCTCCACCTACAACCGTACGCACGCCGACGCCGCCAACGTAGTGGCGCGCGCGCTCAAGCCTCATTCCGGCCTGCTCTTCTACCGCGGCTTCGTCTACGACCACCACGCGGACTGGCGCAATCTCAAGAACGACCGCGCCCGCGCCGCGTACGACAACTTCCACATGCTGGATGGCAAGTTCGATAGCAACGCCATCATACAAATCAAGAACGGCCCCATCGATTTCCAGATCCGCGAGCCAGCGTCTCCGCTCTTCGGCGCGTTGCCGAAGACTCAAGAAGCCATCGAACTGCAAGTCACGCAGGAATACATGGGCCAGGCCCGCCACATGGTCTTTCTGGTTCCCATGTGGAAAGATACCCTCGATTTCGACATGCACACTCGCGCAACGGCCGCGCCGGTCAAGTCGTTGCTGCATGCCTACGTGGGCGTGGCCAACGTGGGCCTCGACGAAACCTGGGATGGCAACAACCTTTCGCAAGCCAATCTCTACGGCTTCGGCCGCCTGGCCTGGAACCCCGATCTCTCGGCGCGCCAGATTGTCGATGAGTGGACCCGACTCACATTTGGACCGGACCCCAAAGTGGACGCCACCATCGCCGCCATGCAGTTGAGCTCCACGCGCACCTACGAAAACTACACCGGCCCGCTGGGCCTGCAAAACCTCACCGACATCACCGGCAATCACTACGGCGTCAAAGTGGAAGCTTCCGAGAACAACGGTTGGGGCCAGTGGCATCGCGCCGACGTTAGTGGCGAGAACAGGGGCGTCGGCATGGATCGCACCGTGGCGACCGGCACCGGCTACATCGGGCAATACTCTCCCGCGGTGGCGAAGATGTACGAATCGTTGGAAGCCTGTCCCGACGACCTGATCACCTTCATGCACCATGTGCCTTACACTTACAAGCTGCATTCCGGCAAGACCGTGATCCAGTCACTCTACGATTCGCATTACGAAGGCGCGGACGCCGTCGAGGAATACGTGCGCCAATGGAAATCGCTCCGCGGCCATATCGACGAGCAGCGCTATAACCAGGTACTGGCGCAGCTGGAATATCAGGCCGGCCAGGCCGAAGTATGGCGCGACGCGGTCACCACCTGGTTCTTCCGCGCCTCCGGAGTTCCAGATCGGAAGAATCGTGTGGACCACTACCCCGGCCGCTTTGAAGCCGAATCGATGAAGCTGGAAGGCTATACGGTTCGCGATGTCACGCCGCCGGAAGATGCCTCGGGCGGCAAAGCCGTCTCTTGCCCCAATCCGCAGTGCGCCGCGACGCTCAAGTACGATGGCGCCGCCGGCTGGTACACGCTTCACGTCGAGTACTTCGATCAGGCCGACGGCGTATCGCACTATCGCCTGCTGATTAACGGGCAACCCATCGACGAATGGACGGCCGCCGAACGGCTGCCCACTCGCACCCTCGATTCTTCGTCCTCAACGCGCCGGCTCATTACTGGAATCGCCCTGCGCCCCGGCGACGAAATCCGCATCGAAGGTAAGCCGGACGGCCGCGAAACCGCGGCTTTGGATTACATTGAGATACTGCCCGGCAGAAACTAAAAGAGTGCCTCTCTGATGGCGGACGCTCGCGCGGCTCAGTACCGTGATTCGCTCCCTTAACGGTCGCGGCTCCGTTTCGGACTCGCAAGGTTTTCAGACGCTTTCAGAGCCGCGACCCGTTAGGGAGCGTCCGCCGAGAGCAGAGTCTCCGCGCAATGAATATTGTACAATACACAAGGCCATCGACATGCGGCGACTGTGCCGCGATCCGAACAATGTCCGGCTCTGCCAGCGCTGCGGCCGATCCGCGTGGTAGGCAACGGCTCGGGCTCGTCGAGACCTTGACACTAGAGCGCCAATGCATATATAGTTCGCGTGTTGAACAAAGACTGGTTTCGGGCAGCGTGGTGCGGCATGTCAACAGCTGTCGTTCTGCGTCGCCCAAGCCGGACGAAGCCCGTGGAGTAATTTGTGCCCGAGATTAGATCGATCGAGATTCACGTGGCGCCGGGCGAGAAGATGCGGCCCGCGCACCGTCCTTGTTTCCGTGCGCCTGTCGCCGGTCTTCCCACGGTTCATTGGAGAAACAAATCATGAGGCAACTCTCCCAAACGGTTATTTTCGCCTGCATTGTTGCGCTGAATATGCTTCACGCACAAACGGATTGGCCTGTTTTCGGACACGATCCGGGCGGGATGCGATATTCGCCTCTTAAGCAAATTAACGCGAGCAATGTAACCAGGCTGAAGCTGGCTTGGACATTCGACACGGAAGTAGCCGGCATGCCACCGCCCCCCTTGCCTGCAGGCCGCAGGGGCAGCGATTCGGACCCAGCCGCCGCGGGCCGCAGGGGCAGCGGTTCTGAACCCGCCGCAGCCGCCAGACGCCCCCGCGCGCGCCGATCCGAAAGCACGCCGCTGGTAATCGGCGACGTGATGTACCTGTCGACGGCATATAATCGCGTCCTCGCGATGGAGCCGGAAACCGGCGCCAAGATCTGGGAATACGAAAGCGCGCACACACCCGCGCTGCGCGGCATCGCTTATTGGCCCGGTACAAAGGATCTGCCCCCGCAGATCGTTTTTGGCACGGGGGACGGCTGGCTGATCTCGCTCAACGCGAAGACGGGTAAACCCATTCCCGGTTTCGGCAACGAAGGGCTGGTCAATCTGAAGGTTGGCGTAACCGATCATTTTCCGAACGCCCGGGTCAGTATGTCGTCGCCGCCAACGATCTACAAAGATCTGGTGATCACCGGCTCCAGCACGGGAGAGATGCCCGCGCGCGCGGCCAACGGCGATATTCGCGCCTGGGACATCCACAGCGGCAAGCTGATGTGGACATTCCATACGATTCCGCGTCCCGGCGAGCTGAACCATGACGTCTGGCAGGAGGGCGAATGGGAGGACAGGTCCGGCGCCAATTCATGGGGTTTTACGACCGTCGACGTCGAACGGGGCTTGTTGTTCATTCCCATCGGCACGCCCAACACAGACTTCTACGGCGGCGACCGGAAGGGCTCGAATCTCTACGGCTCCACATTGGTGGCGCTCGATGGAGCCACGGGCAAATTGAAGTGGTACTTCCAGACGACGCACCACGACAACTGGGATTACGATTTGACGGCCGCTCCCGCGTTGATCACGGTAAGCCGCAACGGCAAGAAGATTCCCGCGGTGGCGCAGAGTACGAAGCAGGGATATCTGTTCATCTTCGACCGCCTGACCGGGAAACCGATCTACGATGTGCAAGAGGTCCCGGTGGCCAACGATAACGCGCTTCCGGGAGATTCCAACTGGCCGACGCAGCCTATCCCCGTCAAACCGCCGCCCCTGGCGCGCACTACGTTTAAGCCGGAAGAAATCGCCACGGTAACACCCGAGCACGAGAAGTATTGCAGAGATCTTCTGGCGAGAGAAGGCGGCGCGCTGACCGGCGGGCCGTTCGCTCAATACGGTCCGAAGCTTCGCGTGATCTTCCCCAGTTGGACCGGGGGCGGAAACTGGGGTGGCACATCCTTCGATCCCGAGCTCGGATACATCTTCGTCAGCACTAAGAGTCTGGCGAACTTCAACAAGATGACGCCGGCATCGAATGGCACGGGATACGTCCGCGTCGGTCCCGACCATCCCCCGCAAAACATGGGCGACTACTTTTGGGATGGGACAAAGCACTGGCCCTGCCAGCAGCCGCCCTGGGGCGAACTAAGCGCCGTCAATGTCAACACGGGAGACGTCGCGTGGAGAGTGCCGCTGGGCTCATTCGAAGAGTTGGACAAGCTGGGAGTGCCGAAGACCGGCACGCCCACCACGAACGGGGGCTCCATCGCGACCGCGGGCGGCCTGGTTTTCATCGGCGCCACCATTGACGGCAAATTTCGCGCATTCGATTCACGGACCGGCAAGGAGCTGTGGGTAACAGACCAGCACGCCGATGCCAACTCCGTGCCGATCACTTATCGGGGCAAGAACGGAAAGCAATATGTTGCCGTGTTCGCGGCCGGCGGCGATCACCCCGAAGCGGTCACTGGAAGGCTGTTTGTTTATGCCTTACCATAGAAGAGTGCGAGGTCTTAAGCGTATGAGGCCGGTTTTGTTTCTGTATCTCACGGTTGCCGCGGCGGCCCAAACACTGCCGGACGGGCCCGGTAAAGCTGTCGTTGAAAGAATGTGCACGCCGTGCCATGGTCTTGAGAACGTCGTCAGAGCCAGGATGACGAAGGAGCGCTGGGGCGGCATCGTGGATGACATGGTGTCGCGGGGCGCTTCCGGTACCGACGATGAGATCGATCAGGTCATCAACTATCTCGCGGCGAATTTCAGCAAGAGCACCGCGAAGGTTAACATCAACAGGGCAAATGCGGCGGAACTTACGGCGGCATTGGACATCTCATCGGCGGATGCCGCGGCCATTGTCAGCTACCGTACCGATAAGGGCAGCTTCAAGGAACTGAAGGATGTCACGAAAGTCCCCGGCATCGATACCAAAAAGATCGAAGCGGCAAAGGACCGCCTCGAATTCTAGCCAAGCCGGTATCGGCGGCCCTCAATAGCCCTATTGCCCGTCCGCCGCCGTGGCCGGCAGCGGCTTCATCCCCTCGGGCAAAATCGGACGCGCGCGCTCCACGCGCCACTGGACGCCGCCCATCGCGTCGCGCTCCGTCCGCGTCACGCGCAAGTCGCCCTTGGCGAGGTAGTTCAAGTGCACATAGTCGAACGCCAGCCCGGCCGACGCCATCAGCTTCATGTAATCGCCGTGCGCGGTCTCGTCCGGCGCCTCCGTGTAGGCCGCGTCCCACGTCACATCGGCCGATAGGCCGCCTACGCCGCCGCTTCCCGGGGCCGAGCCCGCGCCGCCTTCTCCGCCCGCTGCCGCACCGCCCGCCGCGCCGCCGCCGCGTCCGCCGCCACCCGCCGTTCCCTTGAGCCCCATGTATATGCGGATGCCGTTGACGATCGGCTGGAACATATCCTTCGGCTGCCACCGCTGCCCGAATCGCTCATAGCGCGCGTTCATGCGGCCTTCCAGAGGCAGCAGCCCCGGCACCGTGCGCTCCGCTTCCACAATCTTGTCCTGAATGGCGTACGCCACCTCTTTGCTATACGGATGCTGCTCGTCGCGCAGATACCCCATGCTGGTGAACCAGCCACGCGGGATCCACCATGCGCGCCCGGAATTCGCACCCTGCCGGCTCTGCACCCATCCCGAGTATTCCGAGAACGGCTGCACCCACTCATGCGACGGGTAGCCGTGCGGATTCAGGAACGCATCCGGCAGCCACGCGTCAATCAACTGCTTGCGCGTGCGCGACTCCGGATACATGGGGTCCGTTTCCGTCTGGCCGGTGGACACGTCCGCGCTCAACGTGCCGTGATAGCCGGGATGCAGCATGTTATCGGGCGTGACCTTCGCCAGATCCACCGATAACTGCGACCCATCCGGATTCATGATGGGATGCAGCACCACGTTCACCTTCTTCAGCGCTTCGCGCTTATCCGGCTCGGTGAGCAGTTGCTCGGCCAGCTTATCGATGTGGCTGGTGCTCGATACCTCATTGGCATGTTGCCGTCCGGAATAAACGATGACCGCCTTCGTGGTGCTCTCCTTCGGCCATGACCGCAACAGCGCGGGCGATGGCAGCGTTACGTCCGCCGCCCATAGGTTCTGCCCCAGGTAGCTGCGCCCCATCCAGTAGACGCTCACGCCTGGATACTGCGCGAAGCGCGCCAGAATCGCCGTGTTTTCTGCTGGAGAGATGGGTTCATCCCACTGGACAATCTGGTCCACCCCGGGCTGGCCCACCCCGGGTCGGTTCTTGCCGGGGTTCGTGGCGATGGCTGGAAAGTCCTTGATCATGGGCCGCGGCGTTGCGGGCGGCGACACGTTCCAGCTTGTGAAGATGCGCGCTGCCGGACCATCCAGCTTCGCGCCCAATTCGAAAGGCAGCTCGAACTCCACCGCCATTTGCTTCAAATGCGGATACGCCACTTCATCGCGATAGATTCCCGCGGCGTGCATCTCCTCCAGCCAATGGATCATGCCGCGCGCGCGCTCCGCTGAGAAGATGGTGCGGTCCACCTGATCCTGCCCTTCCACCTTCAACCATTCGCTATACTCATCGCGGGCGAAATCGGCTGGCAGCTGCCACGTTAGCCGCTCCACGCCGTCCTCGCCGGCGTTGACGCGCGCCTGGATCAGCCGCGGCTGAAATTCGCCGGTCATGGGCGGCAAATTGCGCTCTTCCATGTGATGCGCACCCTTGGCGTCGGTCCACGCCAGGCGCACCAGCGGATTTGCCGCCGCCTTGCCGTAATACTCGATGTGTATGTGCCCGTCTTTTCCGTCTTCCGACGCGTGAACGATGGGTATGATGCGCCCCGTGTAGGCGATGGGCCGTCCCGTTTCCAGATCGCCGATCATGCTGATGAAGTTCGCCGTGGAATAGAACGTGTCTTCCTGAAGCGCCTCCAGCGTGGAGATGCGTTCCTTGTCCAGATCCAGGCTGTAATCCGGCTCGCTCATGTGGATATCGAGAGTCAGCGAATCGAACGGCGGCAGATACTCCGCGCGAATCTCGCCGTGCGCCTGCGACATGATCGATTGATAGACGCGCGGCAGCGTCTTGTTCTGATAGTGGTCCCAGAATTCTTCGATGTCGGTCTTCACGCGCTCGTTCAGCAGCGGCTTCCCCGCGGCTTCCATCCGCACCCATCCGGTTTCCACTTCCACGTCTTCATACCGCTGAATCACGCCGCTATAAGGTTGCATAACGGTGGATACTTTGAACTCGCGCGTCAGAATCTCTTTGCCCGCGGCGTCGAGCGCGTGGACGCGGTACGTGGGCCCGCCCGGGGCGGACGGCTGCACGCGCTCCGGGTCGAACTCGCTCAGCGAAATCTTTTCCAGCGGCAGGCTGAGCTTGCGCGCCAGCATCTCATCCACGGGGTATAGCTCCTGCACCCAGCGCGCGTCCGAATGCATGGCGCGCATGCCGGACGCGTCCACATCCTTCGCGAATTCGATCTTGATGGCGGCCACCGGCTTCCCGGCCAGCGCGGGAGCGATCTCATCCATCAGCCAGCTATAGCCCTGTTTGAATGAGCACAGCACTTCCACATTCAGCTTGCGCGCGTCGGCGCCGGCCTTGGTGAGCAGATCGCGCAGATCCGATTGCAGCTTACGCCGCTGCTCCGGCCCTTCGCTCACCCGCGCGACCAGCTTCACCTCGTCGCCCGCCGCGATCTGCGCCGACCCGCGCCGCACGGCTTCCACCAGCCGCTTGCCCTCCCACGGAATGGTGATGTCCTCGGTGAACGTGGGCGCGGCTTGATGGAAGCGGTATCCCGGCGCGTCGAAATGGAGCGCCGGATCTTTGGCGCAGCACGCCGTGCCAGCGTGCAGGCTGGACGCAGTCACCTCGGCGCGGGCATGCAGGCGCTCTTCGATCTGCTGCCGCACGAAATCGCCCAGCTTGGGGTCGGCGAGGTCCGTGTAGATTTCCGCTTTCACGTCTTTCAGGCCCGCCGTATCGTGGATGGACTCTTGGACGGACTGCATCCAGCGATCCAGGTGATAGAGCGCCGCCGCGGCCTGGCCCGAGCTGGACCGCACCGAGAAGAATTTGTGCAGGTCGTAGCGGATCTCTTCGATGGAGAGATGCTGCTTACCTTGCTCCCAAAGATTGGGGAAGCGATCGGCCAGCGCGCCAACGGCCGCAGCCTGTCCGCGCTCGTCCCCGCGCGCCAGCACCGCCGCGCGCCGGCCGAACGCATTATCCACGATGCGCAATTCGCCTTCGCCCGGCGCGAGCGGCGTCTCCGCGTCGGCGAAAGCCGTGTCGTCCGCGCGCAGTTTCTTTTCGGCTTCCTGCGCGATGGCAGAATCGGATGCGATCACAGATTGTGAGCGCATCTCGCGCACAGTGGCAGCTCCAGCCGGCGACGCGATGGGCAGCGTGATGCCCGTAGTTTCAAGGCCCATGCGAGCGGCCAGGTTCGCCATGGCGATGCCCGCCGCGCCCGCGGGCACGTAAAGATGTGCGTTCGAAGAACCCGGCAGAGGAATGCGCCCCGCGGCGCCGAAGAGCCCGCGACTGGTGTAAAGCGTGGCCAGGTCGAGCCGGGTCGTGCCACCCGCGGCGCCACCAGCGGCATCGGCTGTCGCTCCACCGCCGCCGCCCGCTGCTCCGCCACCGGAGCCTCCGCCACCGCCGCCCGCGCCCGCTCCACCTGCGCCTCCGCCGCCTGCCGGTTGCGCCGGAGCAGGCTCAAGCGCGCTGGCTGAAGCTTCGGTCACCTGATCGCCGGTGCGGAAGAACGCGCGATGCACGCCCGCTTTGCCGCGGACATACGTGATGCCCACCAGGTTCGCGCCGATGTCGCTTAGCTTTTTCCCGGGAACCCGCCACTGATACGGCGCACGCGCGGCATAAGCGTCCGCCGCCGCCAGCAATCCGGCA
Organism: Bryobacterales bacterium; assembly: GCA_003135055.1. GTDB lineage: Bacteria > Acidobacteriota > Terriglobia > Bryobacterales > Bryobacteraceae > PALSA-243. The sequence goes on from PLDF01000515.1 coordinate 9,358, forward strand.
TCGTCGGCGCCAATCACCGCGAGGTTTTCGCCCACGGCAAACGCGCCGCCTTCATCCGCCGCCAGGTCGAAGCCCTTCAGTGCGCCCGCCGCCCTGCCCACAAAAATCCGCGGTCCGCCACCCGAATCGCGATCCGCCGGAACCACCACAGGCGGAGTCAGACCGGTAGACCCAAACCCCAGTCGCGCCGCCAGATTCGCGGCCGCCGCATTTTCAGCCGCCGTTGGATCGGCCGGCACAACGATCTTCCCGTTAATGAAGTCGGCAATGCCGTCGCCGTTGGTGTCCACCAGCAGCCATCCCATCGCGAACGGATCGGCCACGCGATCCACCGGCGCCCGATTACCGGACTGCGGCGTCTGAAACGCAAACGCGCTGGCGACGGCCAGCGCCAGCAGCGGCGCGGGCCTATGGCCTGCGCGCCTCCGGCAAGCCTGTAACGGTCGATACACTCGCGGCATCGCGCCTCCCCTCGATTTGGATTATTGTACCCTTCTTTGAGTGGGCAACTGTGGCGTGCGCACTCAGGCCTCACTCAGGCACGCCGTGCGCGTTCCGGCAGACGGATCTTAGCCTTCGGAGTTTGCGAGACAGACGGCAGAAAATCGGCCCTTACTCTAACTCACGTGAATGACCGGCCGATGCTTCGGGTCCTCAATGGCCCGCCGAAGAACCTCATGCACAATCGGCGCAGTATCGCCTTCGCCCAGGAACAAAAAGCGGAGCAGGTTGCCCGTAGGGTTGCCCTCGGTCCAGTTGAAATAGCCGTGGGGGATCTTCCCGGTGGTCTTTTCCAGGTGAATCAGCAGGGCTGCGATGGCATTGGGAATCACGGGACTTTTTGCTTGAAGTATGCAGTGCTTGCCGACGCGCCCGGCCGTCACTTGGAGCGTGCTTTCGAACTCGGAAGCGTCGCCGAGCTCCACTTCGAAGAAATAGAGGCGCTCAACCGCGGACAGGCCGTACCGCTCGCGGACCTCCCGGTCCACCCCATCGAGGTCCTCCCCGGTTTCGTCGTGCGGCCGGCGCGCAATCAGACGGATCACCTGGTCCTCGTCTTCGGCCAGCAGCGCGGCGGCGCTTGCATCGAGGTCCACCTTCTCGATGCGGAGCTCCGTCGACCGCATGGCGCGCGAGACTACCGAGACGCCCAACATAACCGCGATGAAGATCGACGCGATCTTCAAGCCATCCGGACGCTCGTGAATATTCATTACCGTGGCGTAAACGAAGACCAACGCGATGAACCCGAACGGCCAGCGCAGCCATTTTCCCCGCATCAGAACAGTCACCGCGCAGGCAGCCGACGTGATCAGCACCAACACGCCGGTTGCATAGGCGCCGCCTTGCGCATCCACATTGGCGCGGAACAGGATAGTGACCGTAAACGCCACTCCCATAAACACCAGCACCAGAGGCCGCGCGGCCTTCGCCCACTCCGGCGCCATGCCAAACCGCGGCAAATACCGCGGAATCAGGTTGAGCAATCCAGCCATGGCTGAGGCGCCGGCGAACGCCAGAATCAGCATGGTGCTGACGTCATACAGCGACCCGAAGCCGTTCCCCAGATACTTATGCGCCAGGTAAGCCATGGCGCGCCCGTTCGCTTCGCCGCCCTCTTTGAATTTCGCCGCGGGAATCAAGAAAGTGGTCACTACGCTGGTCGCGATCAGGAACACGCTCATGATCGCGGCCGCCGTAACCAGCAGCTTGCGCGTGTTGCGGATGCGCCCCGGCAGATCTTCGCCGCGGATGAGCGGCATAACCGCTACGCCGGTCTCAAACCCCGATAGCCCCAGGGCCAGTTTTGGGAACAAGACGATGGAAATGCCAATCATCGCCAATGGATTGCCGTGCTGAGAGAACAGGGCGTTTTTCCAATCGGTCAACATTTGCGGATGCAGCAGTACCTCGCGAACGGCGACGGCGGTGACCACCGTGTTCAGCGCGAGGTACAAGCCAACCAGCCCAACCGCCACGCCGATCGCCTCTTTGAACCCTTTCAGAAAGATTCCGCTCAACAGTGTAAGCAAGGCCAGGGTCACTCCCATCTGGCTCTTCATCCAATCCGGCGGGAATGGATTTTGAGTGAAATGATTGGCCGCATCGGCTGCGGAGAGTGTCATGGTAATTACAAAATCGGTAGCCGCGAAGCCGAGAAGAATCAGTACGAAGATCTTTCCACGCCATTGCGGGAAGAGCCGCTCGAGCATGCCAATGCTGCCCTGTCCGTTGGGACTCGCTTTGGCCACCCGGATATAGACCGGCAGCGCTCCGAGCAGCGTCACCAGTACCAGAATCGCAGTGGCCACCGGGGAAAGCAGCCCGGCTGCAAGAAAGGCGATGCCGGGCTGATAACCCAGCGTGGAAAAGTAGTCCACGCCCGTGAGACACATCACCCGCCACCATGGATGCACCGGTTCCGCAGCCCTGGTGTAGATGCCCTTGGGGAGCCGGATGTCGGCTAATAGCCAGTCCGCGAAGCTCAAGCGTCAGTATACCCGGTAAACGGCGGTTCCGCATCGCCCGCCAGACAAGCGGCGGGGGACAAGCGGCAGACAAGCGGCTGGAGTGAGCGCGGCTCCAGGCCGATCCCATGCAGCCGGACGCGCGCATAATCGCTACATAACCGCGCACTCCGGAGACGAGCGCTTGCCCTGTCGATCTACGCGACTGTATCGCCCGCTGTGAGAGATGGCTGCCGCGGCTCCCACCTTCGTAGGAAAGCCCGGCGATCCGGCGCCTGCTGCGACGGCGGCGCCTGCTGCCACAGCATCGATATGCTCCGCCATCGGTGCGCGTTGTCGAATATACTCCAAAGGGATGCATCACGGCGACAACAGCAGCTCAGCTCCATTCGATTTGACCGGTCAAACGGCCATCGTCACCGGCGCCGCCACGGGAATCGGCGAGGCCATCGCGCAGCGGCTGGCAGCGGCGGGAGCCATCGTCGCGGTGGCTGATCTCGACCTCGCCGGCGCCGAACGAGTGGCCGCCGCGCTAGGCAATGGTTCGTTTGCCATTGAGGCCGATGTTACGCAAGCGGTCTCGGTGAAAGCGGCTGCGGAGGAAGCCATCCGCCGAACCGGACGCATCGACATTCTGGTGAACAACGCCGGCATCGCGGGCCGCGCCGCTCCCATTTGGGAGCAGACCGACGAAGACTGGCAGCGCAACATCGCCGTGAACCTGACGGGCGTCTTCAACTTCTGCCGCGCCGTTGTGCCGCACATGCGCAGCCGCGGTTACGGGCGCATCGTCAATATCGCCTCCATCGCCGGCAAGGAAGGCAATCCGCGGATGGCCCCGTACTCGGCCACGAAAGCGGGAGTGATCGGGCTCACTAAGTCGCTGGGCAAGGAACTGGCTACTGACGGCATCTGCGTCAACGCTGTCGCGCCCGCGGTGGTTCAAACGCGCATTCTCGATCAGTTGACGCCTGAGCAGATATCTTACATGACCGATAAGATTCCAATGCGGCGCACCGGCAAACCCCAGGAAATCGCGGCCGTGGTTCACTTTCTCGCCAGCCCCGACTGCTCGTTCGTCACCGCGCAATGTTATGACGCCAGCGGCGGCCGCGCGACTTACTAATCGGCCGCTGTCGATCCGGAGTACCAAGGGCGGTTGTCAGCCCAATGCTGCTTACCTTGCCCATTCAGGATTTCTGTTGTTGCGGAGCAGCCAATTCTGGGCGTGCCCCTCGGGGGCTGAATACCAGTGGGGGAAGGACCCACTCGAATAATTGATGGTTAGATTCGATGCTGGCGAGCCGGAATGAGAAGGGGAATAAGCGGGTAACGGGCGGGACGGGCAAGGATCGCGGCACTCCACAAGGAGGAGTGATCAGTCCGCTGCTCGCGAACCTGTACAGGAACCGGATGTTGAAGGGATGGAAACAGACCAAACGTGGGGAGCCAGTATCAGGCGCGAATCGTGTCGTATGCGGACGACTTCGTGATCCTCAGTCGCGGCAAAGCGAAGGAGGCACTGAGTTGGGCGCGAGGGACGGTGACGCGAATGGGGCCTACTCTGAACGAGCGGAAGACGAGCATACGGAACGCGCGTAAGGAGCGGTTCGACTTTCTGGGTTATACATTCGGCCCGCACTTCAGCCGGCGCACGGGGCGGGAGTACATCGGATGTAGTCCGTCGAAGAAGAGCGTGGAGAGGATCAAAGAGAAAGTGGGAGAGCATCTCAAGCCCAGCAATGCGGGGCCATGGGAAGAAGTGCGGGATCGGCTGAACCAGAAACTGCAAGGCTGGAAAGCGTACTTCGGCTTCGGGAGCCCGACCAAGGCTTACGAAGTGCTCGATGAGCATGTGGAGGAACGCGTGAGGCATTTTCTGAGAAGGCGGCACAAGGTGTCCACGCAAGGCACCCGAGAGTTTTCGAGGCCACGAATCCACGGAGAGTTGGGAGTGTTCCGGCTCCAGGGACCGTTGCGTGAGGCCGCTCGTGAGTCTGCGACGAAGCCAGTCGGAAAGCCGGATGCGGGAAATCCGCACGTCCGGTTTGATGAGCGGGGATGGGAAACGGGGCGGCGACCAATGTCAGTACCCGCGCCCATCCTCGACTCTACCGGAGCGGCTGAGGATCGGCCTCGTGGCCGGCCGCTTAGTAGGGCAGGAGGCCCAATGATTCATGGTCGATTGGGCACGGAGACCGGGATGGCAAGCCGATCATCACGCGCTGCAACATGGGCCTTCTGCCCGCCATCGGCAACACGAAGGCGGAACAATTGGCGAAAGACACCAACCACCACGAGATCGGCACATCGGAAACGACGATTCCGAATGGAACGTCTATAAACAACTTGCACCCGATACGCCATGACGATAACTCACTCGACGAGTTGAAACTCACTCGGTGAACTTCTTGCAGCGTGTTCAAGGCGGAGGTGAGCGTCTTTGCCGGCGCCGTTCCCAGCTTCTTCACTAACCGGGTCTTGTCCGCGGCGCGCATCTGATCGAGTAGAATCAACCCCTTTTGGCCACCATGGGTAACACCGATACGAAATGGCGCCGCGCGGCTCTTAGTGGCCATCGGCGCGACGATCGCGGTACGCAGATGATCGTGCATTTCGGCCGGGGACACCACGACACACGGACGAGTCTTCCTGATTTCGCTCCCGGCGGCGGGATCGAGATTCACGAGCCAAATCTCCCCACGCATCACCAGGCCAGTTCCGCATCCGCCGCATTACCAAATTCGCCCATCACGAGCGCGTCATCGCCAGCCGCGGCAATCTTTCTGGCCGCTTCCGCCCAACCTGTGCGCGCAGGGCTGCCCGGCCTGCGCAACACGAGAGCGCCGCCTTCGATGGTCATCTCCGTCCCCGCCTCGGCGGTCAGTCCCAGTTGTGTCAAGACCGGCTTGGGGATGACGACGCCTTGCGAGTTGCCGATCTGTCGAACCCGACCGCTCCGGAACTATTTCTCTGCCGGTCATTTTGCGTGACACATTGACAACGCGCCAAGCCCTCTGTTGACGGGCCTTTCGGCGGCGATGCAAATCTTACCCTTTACGAGACGGCAGCGGGCGGATGGGCGGTACGGCTCACTGTCTGAAAAGCCCACGGCAACTGGGGTTCGGGCGGACGACCGGGCGCAAATACTGTCGATAGCGCATCGCTCGCGCACCAGGAAGAATCCCGCGTAGTGGACGCTCCCTTCGAACACCATCAAGCCGGGGTCCCGTTTGCCCTCCGCCTTCCATATCTGGTCGGGATCGATGGCGACGGTGACGTTGCCATCCTTCACGCCCTCGCGGATAAAGGCGTAGTGGCCCCAAAATCCAGGCCCGCAGGTGGCGCAGGCGAGAGGCGTGCTGTCCGCCGCGCCCTTGGGCGCATGATCGGTTCTCCCGTGCCGCCCAGCGCCATCGCGAGCCCGCGCACCTCGCCGAGCTAACGATGCCCTACCTCGCCTGATCCGCCACTTCCCGCAACCAATCCGGCCGCTTCAACACATCGCGCGGCTTGCTGCCATCCGGCGGCCCGATAATGCCGTCGCGCTGCATCATGTCGAGTATCCGCGCCGCGCGCCCATAGCCCAGCCGCAGGTGCCGCTGCAAAGTGGAAGTGGACGCCTTGCCCATTTGCAGCACCAGGCGCACCGCCTCTTCGTACATCGGGTCCTGGTCTTCGGCGGCGGGCTCGCCTTCCGCCGCGCCTTCCTCATCCGCCGGCGGCGCAATCAGGTACGACTGGTCGTATTCCGGCCTCGCCTGCGCCTTCCAGAAATCCACCACGCGGTTGATCTCGGTCTCGGTGACGAACGCCCCGTGGACGCGCGTCAGCCGCGAAGAACCCGGCGGCAGGAACAGCATGTCGCCCTTGCCCAGCAGATGCTCCGCGCCCATCACGTCGAGAATCGTTCGCGAATCCACGCGCGTCGCCACGCGGAAGCTGATGCGCGCCGGGAAATTCGCCTTGATGAGGCCGGTGATCACATCCACGCTCGGGCGCTGCGTCGCCAGCACCAGGTGCATGCCCACGGCGCGCGCCATCTGCGCCAGGCGGGTGACGCTCTCTTCCACGTTGCGGCCTTCGAGCATCATCAGGTCCGCCAATTCGTCGATGAGGATCAGAATGTAAGGCAGCGGCTTCGGCTCCTCCGCCGACGCTTCATCTTCGAACAGACTGCGCGGCTGCTCCTGCAGCTTGCGAATCTTCTTGTTGTACTGCTCGATATTGCGCGCGCCCACTTCCGCCAGCAGCCGCAGCCGGCGCTCCATTTCCAGCACCGCGTTGCGCAGCGCGTTGGTGGCCTTCTTCGGGTCCACAATCACCGGCGTCAGCAGGTGCGGAATGTTCTCGTACATGCCCAGCTCCACGCGTTTGGGGTCCACCATGATGAAGCGCACGTCGTCCGGCGTAGCCTTGTAGAGAATCGACATGATCATCGAATTGATCATGACGCTCTTCCCCGACCCGGTCGAGCCCGCGATCAGCAGGTGCGGCATGGCGTCGAGCGCGGCCACGCGGATGCGGCCGTTGATGTCCTTGCCCAGCGCGATGGTGAGCGGCGAATGCGAGTTCCGGAATTCGTCCGATTCCAGCATCTGCCGCAACGCGATGATCTCCCGCTTGGTATTCGGCACTTCAATGCCAACCGTAGGCTTGCCTGGAATGCGCTCGATGAGAACCGATTCCGCGTGCAGGCCCAGGCACAAGTCTTCCATCAGATTCGTGATGCGGCTATACTTGATGCCGGCGTCGGGCTTGAACTCGAACGTGGTCACAACCGGCCCGGGGTTGATCTGCACCACGTTGCCAAGCACGTTGAACTCTTCGAACTTCGATTTGATGCGCACGGCCGTGTCCTTAAGCTCCTGCTCGTCGTAAGCGCTCCGTCCGGGCGCTTCGTTCAGCAGCTCGCTGGGCGGCATTTCGAACGACATCGGCCGGCGCTCGGGCGCGGGCGCGGCATGGTGGCTGGGCACCAGCGAGGGCACAGGCTCGGGCGGCAGATCTTCAATGGGGCAGATGGGGATCTCTTCCACCGCCGCGTATTCCGGTTCCTCTTCGACGGCCGCGGGCTCCGGCTCATGCGATGTCTCCCACGGCGGCGTTTCCACGTTCTGCACGTCCACCGGCTGCACTTCCGGTTCGGCCTTTTTTTTGCGTATGCGGCGCGTTTCGGGTGACGCTGCCGCCGCCTCGGTCCGTTTGCGGGCGCGCTCCTCCGCCTTCTCGAGCGACCGCTGGTGCATGCGCTTGCGCCATTCGCCGAAGGCCTCGCGCCGGCGCTCCCACCACGCGATGGGCGCGGCAAACCATCCGCTGAGCGCGGCCAGGGTAAAGGTCGAAACCAGATAGACGGAGACGATGACGGCCGTTGCCGTGACCACCAGGGCTCCAGCCAGATTCAGCGAATCCACCAGGTAGGTCGCGATGGCAAAGCCCAACGTGCCGCCGATCCGGATGTTGCCGCTGAACAGCCGCAACGGCGCGAAGGAAAGCGCGGCGCAGGCGCTCAGGGTCAACGTCAGCGTCCCGGCCAGTTTCACCGCGCCGGCTTCAATCTCCTCCGACCGGATCCATCTCCAGGCCAGCAGAAACGTGAGGAGTGGGAAAAGAAACGCCGCGGCGCCGAACATCTGGAAAAAGAGATCCGAAAGGTACGAGCCGGGGTAGCCCACCAGATTCAGGGGGCGCGCGGCGCTCGCCGTATCGAGCGACGGATCGAAGGCGTGGTACGAGATCAGGCTCAACAGCATCACCAGTCCCGCTGCAAGCAGCAGGAAGCCGGCGATTTCGTTCAGCCTTTTGTGAGGCGTCGGCGATAGCAGTTTCATCACGCTGGCCGGCGGATGAAAGCCAGAGCAAGCACTATTATGCCAAAAACGATCCGGTAATATATGAACGGACGCAGCGTGCTGCGATGCAAGTATTGCAGGAACCAGGCGATCACCGCGCACCCGGTGATCGCGCTGACGCCCACGCCCACCGCAAACTGCGTGTTCAGAAGGTCGTGAAGGCCGTGCTGCTTATGGATCTCGTAGAGCGCCTTGCCGGCCGCCGCGCCGATGGCGGGCGTCGATAGCAGGAAAGAAAAACGCGCGGCCGATTCGCGATCCAGATTGCGGAACAGCCCCGCGGCGATGGTTGTGCCGCTCCGCGATGCGCCCGGAATCACCGCCAGCGCCTGCGCCAGCCCGATGCCGATGGAGTCCGCCATCGTGACCATGCTCAGATCGCGCACCTGGCGGCCGGCGTTTTCCGCCACCAGCATCAGCAGCCCGACCCCGATCAGCATTCCGCCGATCACGAAAGGATTGCGCCAGGGGCCATCCGCCTGCTTGTTGAAGAGCAGCCCGGCGACGCCAACCGGAATGCTGCCGATAGCAAGCCACCACAGCAGCATGGGATTGCGCTTGAGCGCCTTATCGTGTCCGAAGCGCATGCCGAACCCCTGCGCGGCAATCTGCACCCAATCGCGGAAGAAATAAATCAACACCGCCAGCAGCGTGCCGATATGCAGCATGATGTCGAAATTCAGGCCCTCGGTTTGCCAGCCGAAGATCCAGGAGGTGAGGTAAAGGTGCGCGGTACTGCTGACCGGCAGGAACTCCGTGAGGCCCTGGACAATCCCTAAAACGACTATCTGGTAGAGCGGCATAAACGATCAGGGTGAGGTATGGCGCGCGGGATGTCAAGCTGGATTTCAAGCCTCTCACGGGATACCCGCGCGGAGCCGCGACCGAAAGGGAGCGGACGGGCAGTCTTGATTGTTAGGGCCGCGTGGCGTATCGTTGCATCAACGATGACTTCGAACAATGAATATCCGCGCATCGCCGTGATGGGCGCGGGCGCGGTGGGAAGTTTCTTCGGAGGCATGCTGGCGCGGGCGGGCGCGCCGGTAACGCTGATCGGGCGCGCGGCCCACGCCGAAGCCATCGCGGCGCACGGATTGACTATCGAGAGTTTCCGCTTCCCGAAGCCGGAGCGCATACGCGTCGATGCAGCCACCGGCGCCGAAGCCGTCCGCGGCGCGCAGATCGTGCTGCTGTGCGTGAAGACCCTGGACACGGAATCGGCCGCGCAGGCCATCGCGCCGCATCTCGCGCCGGACGCGGTTGTGGTGAGCATGCAAAACGGCGTCGATAACGTGGCGCGCATCCGTGCGGCGAGCGGCATCGACGCCCTGGGAGCCGCAGTTTACGTAGCCGCCGAAATGGCCGCGCCTGGCCGCGTGAAGCATACCGGTCGCGGCGACTTGATCGTGGGTCCGTTCCCGGAGTCGAGCCACCGTCCGGCGGCGATCGAGGGCGTGGCGCAGTGTTTCGCGTGCGCCGGCATGCCTTGCCGCGTGGCGGAGGACATTCGCGGTCCGCTGTGGATGAAGATGCTCATGAACTGCGCCTGCAACGCAATTTCAGCGTTGGGCCGCTCGCGCTACGGCCGCATGGCGGCGCGGGCGGAGGTCCGCGAGATCATGCGCTATGCCATCGACGAAGCCGTGGCCGTGGCGCGCGCCGAGGCCATACCTCTGCCGGTGGAGAACTTCGTCGAAACGGGATGGAAGCTGGCGGAAACCATGAGCAACGCCACATCATCCACGGCACAGGACCTGGCGCGCGGCAAGAAGACCGAAATCGATTCGCTGAACGGCTACATTGTGCGCCGCGGCGCCGCGTTGGGCGTGCCTACGCCCGTGAACCAGACGCTGCATGGGTTGATCAAACTGCTGGAGGAATCGGCCGAAGCATAGCGCCCCGGCCGATTGGCCCAACTTGTTGTGTCGCCAATGGCGGCAAGCGCCGCCATTGCAGCAGTCCGCCTTCAGCGAAGCCAGGCTAGGCCCTGATGGTCAACGCCATCAGCGCCGTAACAGCCCAGCTGGTCAAGAGTTTTTTCATGACAATTCTCCTTTCGATTTTTTTCAAGTCAATGCCGGGCAGATCGGCCGGGAATCAAAATCATGAGAACGCGCAGCGAAGGAGAGACCGGACGAATCGGCGATGCGGCTATGCCGTTCGGCCATGGAAGACGGTGCGCAAGGGCGGCAAACGGGGGCTGGGAGCAGCGCCGGAACATAGGGCGCAAAACTGGGATTCTTGGCAGCCGATTGTCTTTTACCCGCGGCGGCGAGCCAATCGAACGCCGAGTCGTTGGAATATCGACTGCGAACTGCGCGCCAAACGCATCTGCAAGGGGGAGTGACTCGCGAAATTTCTTGAGTCCACCTCCGGCCCGTTGATCTGGGCCCACGGCCGGCTTCGGTCGGCGAATGGGAATCGCGACAACCACCTGGACGTATCGCAATATTCGTAGAAGTGCGTCAGCCGACGCGAACCCATTCCCTTCCGGAAAGTCTCGCCGTTCTAGGAAGTGTGTCGGGATGCCCGCCCCCCTTAACTGAACAATATGGGGCTGCCCCGATGCGCAGTGATACAATCTTCCCCGTGCTGCAACCACGTTGGCTTCTGCTCTTCGCTTCCGCCGCCTTGTTCGCGCAACCGGCGAAACGGCCGCTTACATTAGACGACATCGCGAACATTCGCGAGGTGCGCGACCCGCAGTGCTCGCCCGACGGCAAATGGGTCGCCTATGCCGTGGGAACCACCGACGCCAAGGAAGACAAACACGATTCCGATATCCGGATGGTGAGTTACGGCGGCAAGAGCGATATCCGCGTCACCTCAAGCCCGGAGAACGAAGCCTCGCCCCGCTGGAGCCCGGACGGCCAGTCGCTGGCCTTTCTTTCCAGCCGGCCCGGCAAGGCGCGAGGGAATCAGGTGTGGATTCTCGACCGGCGCGGCGGCGAGGCGCAGCAATTGACCGGCGTGAAGGGTCGCCTGCAGGGCTATGAGTGGTCGCCCGATTCGAAACGCCTCGCGCTGGTGATCGGCGATCCCGATCCCGACGCTCCCGCCGAAGGCGAAACTGCCGCGGGCGGCGGCCGAGGCGGTCGCGCGCCCAAGCCGATCGTGATCGATCGCTACCACTATAAGCAGGATGGCGCCGGCTATCTGCTCTCCGGCCGTCACAGCTACATCTATTTGTACGATGTCGCCACCGGGAAGCTGGATCGGCTCACTACCGCCAAGGCGGATGAGGCGGCGCCGAGTTGGTCGCCGGATGGAGCGCGCATCGCGTTCATGAGCAATCATGCGGCCGACCCCGATCGCGACCCGGAGAGCCAGCTCTATGTCGCCGATGCGCGGCCGAATTCCACCGAAAAGCAGCTTTCACCGCTCGCTATGCCGGGCGGCCGCGGGCAGCCGCAGTGGAGCCCCGACGCCAAATGGATCGCGTTCGAAGTGGGCGACGAGAAAAAGTACAGCGCCTACGGAATGCAGCGCTTGACGCTTGCGCCGGCCGATGGCAGCAGCCAGCCTACGCTGGTGAGGGCCGCCGCGGATCTCGATCGCGGAGTCTCGGCGCCTCGCTTTACGCCGGACGGCAGCGCGATCGAGTTCCTGGTGACGGACGACCGCTCCGTCTATCCGGCGCGCGTCCGCCTGAGCGGCGGCGAAGTGGAAAAACTTATGCAGCCGCCGCTGGTGTTGAGCAGTCCGAACGTTTTGCATGGCTGCTCGGTGGCGCTCTCCGGCAGCGACGCGCGGCCGAACGAAATCTTCGCGGTCGAGAACGGACGCTTGCGCCAGTTGACGCACCAGAACGACGAGCTGTTCGCGAACCTCGACATTCCGCCCACCGAGGATGTGAGCTTCAAGAGCAAAGACGGCACTGAGGTTCACGGCCTGCTTACCAAGCCGGTGGGATACGCGGCCGGAACCAAAGCGCCGCTGCTGTTGCGAATCCACGGCGGTCCGAACGGGCAGGATGCGCACTCTTTCAGCTCAGAGAAGCAATGGTTCACGGCCCACGGTTACGCCGTGCTGAGCGTGAACTATCGCGGCAGCGCGGGACGCGGCCAGAAATATTCGCGCGCAATTTTCGCCGATTGGGGCCACTATGAAGTGGAAGATCTGGAAGCGGGCGTCGATTATGCCATCCGCAGCGGCGTGGCGGACCCCGCGCGTTTGGGCGTTGGCGGCTGGAGCTATGGCGCCATTCTGACGGACTACATGATCGCCACCGATACCCGCTTCAAAGCCGCCACCAGCGGCGCCGGAACCGCGTTCACGGTGGCATTCTACGGTACCGATCAATACATCGTCCAATACGATTACGAGATCGGGCCGCCGTGGAAGAACTTCGACGCTTACGTGAAGATCTCCTATCCCTTCCTGCATGCCGATCGGATTAAGACGCCCACTCTGTTCCTCGGTGGCGAGCGCGATTTCAACGTGCCGGTGCAGGGCGGCCAGCAGATGTATCAGGCGCTGCGGAGTCTGGGGATCGACACGCAGTTGATCATCTATCCGAACGAGACTCACGGGATTCAGCGGCCGAGTTACCAGCGCGACCGGCTGGAGCGCTACCTCGCCTGGTATGACAGGTATTTGAAGAATGCGGCGCCGGTGGCAGCCACCGCGGACCAGCGTTAGAGTGTCGTGGGGCCGGCACACGGCCTAGCGCATCGCCGGGCGCTCGGAGCGGTTCGGGCGGCAGGCCAAAGTCCCACCCCACTTAGTGCGTCATCGAGTAAACGATGTAGTTGACGCCCATGCGGATGGATTGATCGGAGAACTTCGCGGGATACCGCGGATCGTCGGCAAACTCCCACGAGTCGCCGACATCGGAGTTGTAAGAGATAGCCACCATCACGCGTCCCTTGTCGTCGCGGATGGCCCGCCAGTGCGCGCCAATTCCGGTGATCCCATTCTTATGGCCGTCGCGCAGGTGCTCCGAGCCGGGGATTTGAATCTTGTCCTTCAGGTCGTAGACCGTGTGGAAGATGGCATCGTCGTCGGGGATGTCTTCGATGGCGCGGTTCGGGAACGCCTTCTTCATGCGGCTTTCGAATTCGTAATACTCGGCGTCGCCATGAAAATCGTCGGCCATGAAGAAGCCGCCGCGCTCGCAGTATTCGCGCAGCGCCTGGCCCTGCCGATCGGTGAGCCCCCACTCGCCCACTTGAACGGCGTAGAGCCACGGCCAATCGTAGGCGTCGCCTTCGTCCAGGTTCACAATCTGCTCGGCGGAGCGCACGTGGATCCGGCTAAGGCGGCGCACCGCCAGCGAGAAGTGGCGGTCGGCGCGCGGAAAATCCTGCGTCCAGAGCGAGATGCCCTGATGCCACTCGGCGTCGCGATACATGTAGCCGTTAAGCGGGCCGGGCGGAAACATGAGCCGCGCGAAGACCCACTCGGTCTTCTCCTGGTAGTCCGGCGGCAGCGGGATGGCGCCCAGGCGGTACTCGATGCCCGGGAATTCGCGAAAGGGCCGCTGGAACGCGTACAGCGCACCGATGCAGGCAAGGCCGCAAACGACGCGTTGGAAGGCCTTCCGCAGAGGCATAGTTTCTGCTTCGAGGATAGCACCGGGAGTGTGGTCCTCAACGCGCAGACGCGGAGAGGCGGAGAAAACGCGGAGTTTCTCAAAAGCTGAAGAAGCTTAGAGATCAAATTGAGAGAGTGTTCTCCGCGTTGCCTCCGCGCCTCCGCGTTGAAGTCACAATCCCCGGCTTTAACGCCACCTTCCCCTTCCATCCAGCCGCGCGCGGGTGTACGATGATTGGTCGCACAACGCTTTGGAGGTGTTTGCATGGAATCCACACGCCGGAATTTTCTGGGAGCCGTGGGAGCGGGCGCGCTCACGGCGGCCGCGGCCAACGCGGCGGAAACGGGATCTGCGCGGTCGGGCAATCCCAAGCTTTATGTTGCCGCGGTAACCCCTTGCGATAGCAAGAACCGGTTTGACGAGGGTCTGTATCGCGACCTGATGCCGTATTTCAAAGAGCGTAACGTGGATGGCGTGGTGGTGCTGGGCACCACCGGCGAGTTCCCGTCGTTCTCGGTCGCCGAGCGGAAGAAGGTCGCCGAGACCGCGCTCAAGCACCGGTCGGGGCTGCGGATGATCGTGCAGGTGGGCACGCCCAACCTGCCGGAAACGCTCGAGCTGCTGAGCCACGCGGGGGCCAACGGCGCCGACGGCGCGCTGTGCATTCCGCCGTTCTACTTTAAGAACCCGCCCGTCGAAGGACTCTACAAGTATTACTCGCAGGTGCTCGAAGCGACTAAGCTGCCGGTCTATTTGTATCATTACCCCGGCATGAGCGCGGTGCCCATTTCGCCGGAGCTGCTGCACAAGCTGGAACATTATCCGAATCTGGCGGGCATCAAGGATTCCACCGGCAACGCGGAAACCTACGCCGCATTCTGCAAGGAGTTTCCCAAGCTCGACATGATGACGGGCACCGAGGGCAATCTGCCGGCGGCGCTGGCGGCCGGCATGGGCGCGATTTCCGTCGCCGCCAACCTGTTTCCCAAGCAGGTGGCCGCGGTGTTTCAGGCGCATCGCGAAGGCAAGGACGTCGCGGCGGCTTACGCGAAGTTTCGCGAGACGAATTCGGTGCTGCACGTTCAGGGCGTACCCGGAGGCGCGGCGCAGATCAAGTTTGCCTTCACGGGGCATGGATTCCGCGAGAGCTACGTCCGCCCGCCGCAGCTCGATCTCACGGCCGAACAGAAAGCGCTATTGCAGCCGAAGCTCTCGCAACTTGCACAACTGGGATAAACATGATCAGGATTGGTGGCGTTGGCAGATCCATCGGTAAGACAGGCTTGCTCTTCAACGCGGAGGCGCGGAGGGGCGGAGCCGGGCGCGGAGTTATGTCGTCCTCATCGAACGTGGCCGAAACCGCCAGGCATGATGTACGGCATGCACGACAAAGAGCGGCTCGCGCGCCAACCTCAGAGTCTCAAAAACTCCGCGTTGCCTCCGCCCCTCCGCGCCTCCGCGTTGAGATCCGTGCTGGCCGAGTAGCGGTCGTCTGCGCGCTAGCCGCGTCGCTGGCGTGGAGTCAGAGCCCTAAGGACACCGAGTGGCCTACCTACGGCGCGGATCTGAGAAACACGCACTACCGCCCGCTCGATCAGATCGACGCGTCGAACTTCAGCAAGCTGGAGATCGCCTGGCGCTTCAAGACCGATAATCTCGGCAGCCGGCCGGAGTTCAAGCTGGAGGGCACGCCCCTGATGGTCAATGGCGTGATCTACGCCACGGGCGGCAATCGCCGTTCCGTGGTGGCGCTTGACGCGACCACCGGCGAGCTGCTCTGGGTTCACGGCGAGCACGAGGGCGCGCGCGGCGCGGCGGCGCCGCGGCAGCTTTCGGGCCGCGGCGTCGCCTATTGGTCCGACGGTAAGGAAGAGCGAATCCTTTATGTCACGCCCGGATACCGCCTGATCGCGCTCGATGCCAAGACCGGCGCACTCGTGAAACAATTCGGCGAGAACGGCGCCGTGGATTTGAAGCTCGGCGACGATCAGACCTTTTTTCCCGACCTCACCACCGGCGAGATCGGTCTGCAATCGGCGCCGGTGGTCGCCAAGGATACGGTGATCGTCGGCGCCGCGTTCCGCGAAGGCATGACGCCCAAGAGCATGCGCAACAACAAGGGCTACGTCCGCGGGTTCGACGTGCGCTCGGGCAAGCGGCTGTGGATCTTCCACACCATTCCGTTGAAGAGCGAGGCCGGCTACGACACCTGGCTCAATGGCTCCGCGGATTACACCGGCAACACCGGCGTGTGGACGCAGATCTCGGTGGACGAGCAGCTCGGGCTGGTCTACCTGCCGGTGGAATCGCCCACCGGCGATTACTACGGCGGGCATCGTCCCGGCAACAACCTCTACGGCGAGAGCCTGGTGTGCGTCGATCTCAAGACCGGCCAGCGCAAGTGGTACTACCAACTGGTGCACCATCCGCTTTGGGACATGGACATTTCGTCCGCGCCGATTCTCGCCGATATCAAGGTGAACGGGCGCGCGGTCAAAGCCGTGGCGCAGCCCACCAAGCAGGGAATTCTCTACGTCTTCGACCGCGTCACCGGCCAGCCCGTGTGGCCCATCGAAGAGAAGCCCGCGCCGAAGGGCGATGTGCCGGGCGAGTGGTACGCGCCCACGCAGCCCATCCCCACCAAGCCGGTGGCTTATGCCCGCAATGGAGTCTCAGTGGACGATCTGATCGACTTCACTCCCAAGATGCGCGACGAAGCGCTGACCGCGGTGGCGAAGTATAAAATCGGGCCGGTGTTTACGCCGCCCGCGGAGAGCAAAGTAGGCGGACCGCTGGCGACGCTCACGCTGGGAACAGCCAGCGGCGGCACCAATTGGCCCGGCGGATCGTACGACCCTGAGACGCATAACGTCTACGTATATGCGTGCAATGCCTGTTTGACTCCCATCGGTCTGGTGCAGCCGCCGAAAGAGCTGTCGGACATGAATTACGTGGCGGGCACGGCTGGGCAGGAAGTGCGCATGCGGACGGGACCGGGCGAGGGCTCCGGAGCCGATGCAGTAGCGGAGCGGCCTGCGCCCGCGGCGGGACGTGGCGGTCGTGGTGGAGGCCGCGCCGGCCGCGGTGGCACGGCAGCCGGTGGCGCGAGCGGTGGCGCAGCCGCTAGTGGCGCTGCTGCTGGTGGCCGTGGAGCCGGCGGTGGCGGAGGCGGTGGTGGCGGAGGATTGCTCGTCGAAGGCTTGCCTCTCATCAAGCCGCCTTACGCGACCATTTCGGCCATCAATTTGGATCAGGGCGAGATTATCTGGCAGGTGGCGCATGGCGAGACGCCGGACAACATCCGCAACAACCCCGCGCTCAAGGCGATGAACATCCCGCGGACGGGGCAATCCGGCTACAACATCGGCACGCTGGTGACGAAATCGCTGGTGGTTGCCGGCGATAGCGCCATCACCACCACGCCGTCGGGTGTCCGCGCGGCCATGCTTCGGGCTTACGACAAAACCACCGGCAAGGAAGTCGGGTCGGTGATGATGCCGGCCCCGCAGAGCGGATCGCCCATGACCTACATGGCGAACGGCCGGCAGTACATCGTAATTGCGGTCAGCGGCGGCCCGTATTCGGGCGAGTATCTTGCGTTTACGCTGCCGGTCGATTGATCATGAGGCGCCTTAGTCTTAGTGGGGCAGGCACTCCTGCCTGCAGCCGCCTTTCAGGCGGCTTCGAGCCATGCGCGAGTCTTGGCGCCCGGCCCGCGCCGGCTGAAAGCCGGCGGCAGCCAGGATTGGCTGCCCCACAATTTGCTGTCACTCAATTACGCGAAGCTCCGCCGTTTCCAGGATAACCATGAAACGGCTCGGTGTGACGAAAACATTCGCAGTTGCGATGGTCCTCGGATTGGCGGCGCAGACTACGCGCTCGGTGTGGGATGGCGTGTATTCCGAAGCGCAATCGAAGCGCGGCGGCGCGCTTTACGCCAAGGAATGCGCGTCGTGCCACGGAACCGAGCTGACGGGCGGAGAATCGGCTCCGGCGCTGGTGGGCGATGGGTTTCTTTCCAACTGGAATGGAACCACGGTCGGCGATCTCTTCGAGCGCATCCGCAAGTCGATGCCGCAGGATGAACCGGGCCGGCTGAGCCGCCAGCAGGATGCGGATATTCTGGCCTTCATGCTAAGCGCGAACCGGTTTCCAGTTGGCAAAGCGGAACTGGAACGGGAGACTGAGGTACTGAAGCTGATTAAGATTGAAGCCAGTAAGTAGACCGCTTGCAGCGCCCATCGTAAACCTGGCTGCGCAGCCCATGGGGCCGCGCCACTCTCATTGCACAGTAAAACGCACTTCAACCTGCATAGAGACGTTAACCGCCCGGCCGTCCTTATAGCCCGGTCTGAATCTCCACTTTTGTACCGCTTCGATGGCTTTCTGGTCCAAGCCCATGCCAAGCGGTTCCACCACCTTGATATCGCGCGCGTAACCTTCGGTGTCGACAACGACTGAAAGCACAACCGTGCCACTGCGCCTGGCATTTTGCGCTTCTTGCGAATACTCCGGCGGAACCTGGGAGGTCACGGCCGGAGCGCTGACGCCGCCACCGGGCCTATATACGCTGTCAGCGGATACGCCGCCGGGCGGAACCGGGGCGCGGATCGCTCCGTTTGTGTCCGCCTCCATCAGGATGCTCGGCCGCGCGTTGGCCCCCCCGCCGTTCGCCGCGGCCATTGGAGAACCGATTCGAGGAAGCGGCGACGGCGAGAGCCGGCGATCCGCAGCCTCGTCTCCTTGCCCTTTAACGAAGAGTACCGTTCCCGTTGCTTCGACCGATTGGCCGCTCTTCACGGCAGGCTGAAATTTCCAATTGCTCAGACTGCGAGCAAGCAGCTCGGATGCGGATTGGGAACCGTATATGGACTGAATATTCTTAACGGAGCCATTCGAATCGACGGTGAAATTGAGAACGACGCCTTCGTCCCCAACTTCTCGAACAGTCTTCGGCATCGCGCCATCTTTTGCGACTGGCGGCGTGACGCCGGCTTCCGGAGCGAAAGCCATCCGGCCCGAAGCCCACCTGTCCGGGACGCTTCTCATACCCAGAAGGAAATTGATCTCGATCGTCGCCGCGACCGAAACCGCATTCCCATCTTTCATCCCAGGCTTGAATCGCCATTTCCGGACCGCTTCGATGGCTTTCTCGTCCAATCCGTAGCCCAGTGACCTCATAACCCTGAAATCTCGCGGGGTCCCATCGGGCTGGACGACGATCTGTAGCACGACGGTCCCCTCAGTCAGAAGTTTTCGCCCTGCCGGGGAATATTCCGGCTCCGCTTTCGAGACTGGGATTGGTTGCGACACCCCATTGCCGGCTCGATAAATGCCATCCGGACTTGCCGCGGCTCGTCCATCCGGAGCGGGGCGCGGATTCGCGGCCGCCGGCGGACTACCGGATGTATCATTCCCCGGCCGGGCGCGCGCCTGCTCAGAACCGCCGGCGCCATTGGGGACGCTTTGACCAGCCGGCACATTGGCTGCGGGCGCCACCGGGGCCGGGCGCGTAGCCCTTGCTGCCGCGGTACCATGCTGCGCGGCAACCGCCGAATCTACCGTCTTGAGATCGGTCAGCCAGCGCGATGCCCGATACATCTTCTCCCGGTCGTCCCCGTGCAGATCCGTATTGAGAAGGCTTTCGGCAACCCGGCGATAACGGGGCAGAATCTGCAGGGCGCTCTTTTTGAACGCCCGTATATCCGGCATGTCGAGCAAAATCCTACAGACCGCCTCTGCCTCAGGCTGCGACAGATCGAGCGCTGGCCGGCCCGGCATCGTGGATCCGAGGAGATCGTCGAAGAAGGGTTTGGCGCTGTCCGGGTAGCGGGCCATCAGGCGCCCGAGCATTGGCGCGAAAGCCGGAGTGAACGCGGCCTGGCGTTGCCGGCGCCAAGAGAATTCGATTACCCCCGCGGCCACACGCGAGTCGGCCAGCGGCTCCAATACCTCCGTCAGATTCGCCCTTCCTTCTTTTTGCCAAGCCGCGATCAGTTCCTCATCCAACAGATCCCGATACCAGTTGACCAGGCCGAAGATGTCTTTAATCGTCTGCTGGCGATTGGCGGGATCGACATTGTCTAAAAGCGTCCTGATCCGCTGACGCGCAACGGTTGCTGAAACCGGGGCGGGCCCGACAATCTGAAACTGGACGCTTGCCGTCATCCCCGCTGCAAGGAATACGCAATACAACAGGCCAACCGTCGAAGCCCAGGTTCGCACCCGGAAACGCCCCGCAAGACGCGCACTTGCTGCGATCGCAGCATAAACGCCGGGATATGGGCCAGGAACAACCTTGCTGCGATGTTGACGATTCATAGTAAACCCGGGTGCGCGTAGAGATTACCGGCAGACTTTATAGTAGAGCGAGACGGATTGTCACTCGGAAACGGACAGACGAAGCGGGTGGAACAAACTCAAACAGAGCGGCGGTAGATTCACGTCCACTGTCTTATAGCCCGGCTGAAACAAGATAGGCAGTGCGTGGCCCCGCCCGACTAGAGTGACTAGAAACACTAGAGCAGGCGGAAGTTTACTTCAACCGTGGCCGCTACCGCGACGGGCTTGCCGTCTTTAAAGCCCGGCGTAAACTTCCATTGCCGGACAGCTTCGATAGCCTTCTCGTCCAGGCCCAGTCCAAGGCTCTTCATCACTTTGGCATTGACCGCATTGCCTTTTGCGTCGACCACAATCTGTAGCACGACCACGCCTTGAAACTTCGCCTTGCGGGCTTCTTCGGAGTACTCGGGTTCCACCTTGCTAATCAGCTTGGGCTGCGAGACGCCATTGCCAGCGCGGTAAACGCCGTCGCCGAATCCACCGCCCGAGCCGGGGCCGACGCCGCCGCCATTGCCGGAGCCAACGCCGCCGCCCTTACCGGAGCCAATACCGCCGCCGGAACCGGTACCGTTCGAGGGAGGTCCCAATTTGCCCAGCGGATCGCCATAATTCGGCAGGTTGATGTTGGGCAGGTTCGCATCCGGAGGAGCCAGAATGGAAGGATCCATCGCCAGCTTCGGCGCCGGATTGTTGATGACGGCAGAAGGAGGCACAAACTGGCGCAACTGCGGTTTGGGCAGTTTGCCTTTACTGGCCTGGAGCGGGGATCGGTCTCCGCCGCCGCCGCCGCCTTTAAAGGGCTTTATATCCACGGGGACATCGGCCGGCAACACCAACTCCGCTACCTGCTTGACTACCTTCTGCACGGGTTTAGTCGAGAGGGCCAGCACTACGAACAGAACCAGGCAGATCTGAAAGCCGAACGACATCATGAACGACTTCTTCTGATTGCCGTACAGTCCCCAGATGTCCTTCACCGCGACGGGTTTAGACGTCAATTCGAGGGGTGGAAGCTTGGGCGGGTTGATAGCCTCTTTGATGTTGCGGTACAGAGACTTGTAGAACGGTTCGTCGTTCTGGATCAGCAGCAGATGCGAGAGATGGTCGTCTGCTCCACCAGGTGGGAATGGGTTGTTCGGTTGCGACAAGTCAGCCATTTTTATTGCACCAGCCCCCTAACGGGACCGCCGTCTACGTTGTATTGGACGATTCCGATGCCCTCACAGTTACAGGTTTTGGAAATTCCATATCGGGAATTTCACCCCGAGTTTACCACACACCTAATATTAGCAGTTTGTAAACACAAGGAGATACGCATCGGCGGGCAATCGGTTGCAAAAATTCCAAATCCGGAATCGGGCCTGTTTCGTTCCTGTTCTGCGGCCGACGCCCCACTGGGGGAACAGCGGGTCCAGGGGCGGGTCCGGTGGGTCCGCCCCAAGGGATCCAAATCCGGAATCGGCGGGTCCTCCTGGCTCGCAGCCGGCCCCTGGGCGAGCATGGCGAACAGCGGGTCCAGGGGGACGCGCGCAGACCAGTTAGGTTACCCTTTTCGCGGTCCGCCGAAATCGGCATATGGGCCGCCACGCGTCGCCACGGTCCCCCCCGCCGTAAGCATATTCTCATCGAAGGATGAGCGTGAACGGGGTGGGGGAGGAGGTCGGGAGCTGATCTCCTTTCCGATGATTTTTTGATGCCGGATGCCGACCAACGGGAGGCCCGTCAAGGCCGCAAACTACGATGGGTTTTTCCTTCTTAGGAAAGCTTTGGTTTTTGGGTTTTTCACGCCCGGAACGGGGCAAGCAGCCGATCGCCGGCCAACGGCCGGCGCGACCTGCAAACTTTACGCGGTGCGTTTCGATTCGAAGCTCTGGAAGAGCTTGCGCTTGGCGCTCTGCATCGCCAGCGCCCCGTATCACAAGTCCCTCCCCGCCGTATTATGCTTATTGGCGTATGTCCAGTCCAAAATTTGCGCTCCTAACCCTGGCCGGCCTCGCCGCCGCCCTTTACGCTCAGCAGGGCTACAAAGATACGCCCATCCTGCCCGGCCAGCCGTGGCACGTACACGATCCCGACCGGCCTCATCCGCACGCGGTCACGCCGGGCGCCGAACCGGGCGCGCCGCCATCCGATGCGATGGTCCTCTTCGACGGAAAAGATCTCTCCAAGTGGGAGCAGCACGATCACGGCAAGACGGTCGATGCCAAATGGAAAGTGGAGACCGGCTACTTCGAGGTTGCGGCCGGCACCGGCGACCTGATCAGCCGCGACCGCTTCGGCGATTGCCAGCTTCACGTCGAATGGTCGGAGCCAACCACTGTGAGCGGCTCCAGCCAGAACCGCGGCAACAGCGGCGTCTATCTGCAAAGCCTCTACGAAATGCAGGTGCTCGATTCCTACAACCAGCCCACCTATGCCGACGGCCAGGCGGCCGCGATCTACGGGCAATGGCCGCCGCTGGTCAATCCAATCCGCCCGCCGGGCCAGTGGAACACTTACGACATCGTATTCGAGGCGCCGAAGTTCGAGGGCCAGAAGCTGGTCAAGCCCGCGTTCGTCACGTTCTTCTTCAACGGCATCGTGGTCCACAACCGGAAGGAGTTGAACGGCAGCACCGAACATCGCGCGCTGGGAACCTACAAGCCGCATGGCGACGAGCCGCTGCTTTTGCAGGATCACGGCCATCCGGTGCGCTATCGCAACATCTGGATTCGCGCCGTCAAAGGCTACGACCAGCCGGAAAAGTGATATAAACGGGCCATGCCGGTAATTTCCCTATGACCCAAACCCCTGTGGCCGTGCCGCCGGATACCAGTTTCTACGGCCATCCGCGCGGCCTCGCGACGCTGTTCTTCACCGAGATGTGGGAGCGCTACAGCTATTACGGCACGCGCGCGCTGCTGATGCTCTTCATGGTCGCGCCCGCTACTACCGGCGGCCTGGCGTTCCCAGTGGTGAAGGCCGGCGCCATCTACAGCGTCTATGCCGCGATGGTGTACCTGCTATGCCTGGCCGGCGGTTGGGTGGCCGACCGCATCACCGGACAGCGCCGCGCCGTGCTATATGGCGGCATCCTGATTGCCGCCGGCAACTTCTCCCTGGCGGCGCCCAGCATAATGTTTTTCTACGCCGGCTTGGGGATGATCATGCTCGGCACGGGGATGCTGAAGCCCAATGTGAGCGTCATCGTGGGCCAGCTCTACGCCCCCGGCGATAAGCGACGCGATTCGGGCTTCTCCATTTTCTACATGGGCATCAATCTTGGCGCGCTGATTTCGCCGCTTATTTGCGGCTTGGTGGGCGAAAACGTCAGTTGGCGCCTCGGCTTCGCCGTTTCAGGCGTGGGTATGGTGGCGGGACTAATTCAATATTGGCTGGGTGGCAAACATCTCGGTCAAGCCGGATTGTATCCAGCGAGCACCGGCGATGCCTCAAAAGACCGCAAACAGAAGCGGATCGGGGCCATCGCCGCGTTTGCGGCAGTGGCCGTTCTGGGAGGTCTGGCGATGCTCAGTTCGTCGGGCGTAGTCGAGATTAGCCCCACTACTGTCTCCGATGGACTTGGGTGGGTCCTGATTGCTATTTCCTTGGCTACCTTTTACTGGCTGATCTTTGGCAAGGGTTGGTCTGTGGACGAACGCAAGCGGGCGGTTGCGATTCTGGTACTGTTCATCGCATCCGCGATCTTTTGGGCATCTTTCGAGCAAGCCGGATCGTCGCTCAACCTGTTCGCGGACCGGAATACCAACCGCGTGGTTCTTGGACATCAATTCCCGGCAAGCTGGTTCCAATCCGTGCAGCCTTTGTTCGTGATTGCGCTGGCGCCCGTATTCGCATGGCTATGGCTGGCGTTGGGGCGGCGCGAGCCATCGAGCCCGGGAAAGTTCACGCTGGGGCTGCTTTTTGTCGGTCTTTCCTTCGCCATTATGGTTCCGCCCGCAAGCGGCGGCTTGGTGTCGCCGTGGTGGCTGGTGGGCTGTTACTTGCTGGCTACGCTGGGTGAATTGTGCCTCAGCCCCATCGGCTTGAGCGCCATGACGAAGCTGGCGCCCGCGCGCATCGGGGGGTTCGTGATGGGGATCTGGTTCCTGGGCACGGCCATCGGCAACTGGCTGGCGGGACGCGCCGGGGGGCTCTTCGAATCCATGCCGCTGCCGCAGTTGTTTGGGGCTGTGGCGGCATCGGCATTGGTGGCCGGGGTGGTGCTGGCGGCGCTGATCAAGCCCACGGTGCGGATGATGTCGGGAGTGAAATAACGCGCGGCCAATGTGGTCGCGAATGCGCAGTTCGGCGACTGCCGTGAGCGTTTCACGGGAGGAAATTGAAATCGGGCTAGACCCCGCTGATTTTGCGGATGCAAGCCGACTTGTCGGGACCTATCTGGCTAAACGCGCTCTTTGTACGAGTGGCCGACGATCCGCTCGGAGCAAGGGCGACGAGTTTTGCGCGTTCGAAATCGAGGCGTATTAGCGTTCGGGCTCTCGCATGGCTTCGAACGACGGGGCACTCCTAAGCTCTTCTCAGAATACGGCTGCCAGGTCCTTAAGACTTTTCGATATCAGCTTATCTACCGTGCGCTCAGCCAATGTCGTTGTCAGATCGTTGATATCTGCATGTTCAAGAATGAGCTCGGTACTGACATTGTCTACGCTCGATTTAAGCTGGTTAGGCTGCGTATCAAAAATAGTCGCCAACAGTTCGCCCAGATAGACGATAAAGCTATCGACGCCGCGGCAGAAAACAAGTTCGGAGAGGAACGGGATGTGCTCGTCAAGCGCTCTTGGAGCATTCATGGGCAGCGGCATCGGAATAGGTCCGGCTGGCCCAATCATCTGCGACTGCGGAAACAGAAGCGTACGGCTCATCCGTGAGAGCGCATCCTCATTGCCCCAGAGATAAGCCTCGAACGACAGATGGGAGTAGCTGTCGCTCAGATAACGTAAGAGCGCTTCCGTTGAACCGAGGCTTTCAGTACCAGTTCCTTCCATTGCCAGATGCCATCACCGCCCGTGAATTATACCTATATCATTTGCCGCTAACCGCGGGCGAGGCTTGCACGCCGTTACAAAACAGAGGCCCAGTTCGCTCAGAGAACTCCTCTTCGAGTTCCATCTCAAACTCTGGTTCCGGATTCTTAACAAAATCAAATCGGTCCATGCGTGGCCAGATCCTCTGAGCGATTTAGTTGTGCCGCCTGAGGACAGCGATCGTGCAGGAAAAGCTACGCAGATCCTCCGCAACGCTTTCATCGACCTTGCTTCCGCGAAAGAAATCCGGCACCTTCGCCAGTCCTGCCTCACAGTATGCCTCGCCGAGCCCTGACTCTGTAAATAGAGCGTCAAAGTTAGGTGACATGTTCCGCTTCTCAAGGGACTTGGCATACAGAGCATCTAAGAATCTAACCTCACGCGGAGAAAGCTCCTTAGTGTGACATCATTCGCGCTCGGGCTTCCTTGGTTCTTTTGGCTCCTTGCCAGTCATAGCTGAGAGACGCTTGGCAAACTCGAATCGAATTGCCGTCAGTGCATCGTGGATGGTCCCGGCGTACCATCGGACCAGGTGCCGGCCAAAACCATGAAGACGGTCACCCGTTCTTCCGGATCGTCCCCCGCTATCACCGGCGAGCCAGGCAGATTGGCTCCCCAGCTTTTCACGGCATCGCCCGAAACGAAAAACATGAGATGGGGATGCCAGCTCATGTCGTCGTCGCTCAGGTACTGCTGCTTCGCCATCATGTAGCACATCGCTCCCGGAGCCAGCGCGGGTAGTTCTCTCTTTTCCAATGCGGACGTAGTAGCCGCGAGGATCTGCGCCTTCGATTTTCCCGCCAGCACAAGTTTGGTTTTCTTCAGAAAGATGGGCAGAAACGTCCTTGAGGCTGCCGGATTGAAGCAATGCGGGGCGCGGACCTTAGGGTTCCAGAATTCCGGGTCATCGGTCGGCTTCGCCCAGGATCGCTCGACGATGCAGACGAAGCCATTCGAGCCCTTCACGGCAGTTGCGTAGCCGTCCCGTCGTAGCGCCATCACTTCGGCTGCATCCGAAATCGATGCCGGAGCGGAACTCCGGGCCAGCGCTATCTCAGCCTTCTCGTCCGGAATCAAATACTGGTCGAGAGGCGCCATGACCGGATAGGGAGCCTTCGCAGCTTGCGCTCGTGCACAGGCGGGCCAGATGAAAAGAACCGAAATAGCGAATGCTAACGCCGGGATCCTGATATTGTTCTTCCGCATTTGATTCTCCGATGAAGAGCATTTTTGTCAGGTTTTGAGCCGCTAACCGTCAGGCGGCGCAATGCACCATTGATATGGTATCCGATTCCTCCCGATAAACGCTTGGCTCCGCAAATCCGCCCGGGGGGCCGCGGACATCACTCCCGCGAAGTCCCGATCCGGCCAGGGGTCGGGGCCAAGGGACTCGACCCCAGGCTTCGAGCAGTCGAAAGTCGCCGAAGGACCACGGCGCATTGCGCCGCATGTGGCCAATCCGGCGGGCGAGGGGAGCGAAGGGGATCCTAATGTTGCGGGAGTGATGTATGCTGAGGCATACTGACTCTATATGCCTCAGTCGGAAGGAAACACGCCAAGACGCGGCCGAAAGGCCGGCCTGAGCAGTTCTAAACCGAATCGTCGGGGCGAGTCCGGACCGCGGTATACCGTTGGCCTTCCGTCCACCGTCGCCAGCCAGGTGGAACGATACGCCGAGACGGTTGACGCCAGCATGAGCAAGGCGATTGCCGCGCTCGTGCGCCTTGGCCTGGAAAGCCAGGCGAATCGAAAGCGTGAGTTCTTCAAAAGGCTGAAGGAGAACCTGGCCAAGGACGATCCGGAAGAACAGGACCGAATGGTGGATGAGTTCCGAGCGCTGATCCTGGGCCGTTGACCGATGCCGAAAATCCAGTGGGAGCGGCTTCCAAGGGAGAAGTGGGCCCACTTGCGAGACCGCGCGAGGGATCGCAGGGTTTCCCAGGAAGACCTGTTCGAACTGGCTGAGTGGAAGGCGCAAGATCCGGACGTGCCGGACGGGGACTGGTACGAGGATTTCGGAACCTTCAAGCTCTGCGGCACGGGGAAGTTTCCGAGTACCTTTCTGATGGCCGGGCAGTCCGCCAAAGGCAAGCGACTGTGACCGCCGCTGCGCGTCGCGCCCTGGGGGAAGGGCGGACAGATGCAGCCAGTTACTTACCTCGCCACCAGAATCACTCCGGCCAGCACCAGCAGCGTGCCCGCTACCCGCCGCGGGCCGATGTGCTCCTTTAATACCAGCTTCGCCAAAATGGTTTCCACAATGAAACTGCCGGCGGAGGCGGGCACGGCGAAGCTGAGCGGCTGGGCCTGGACCAGCGCCATGAACGCGAAAAACGAAAACGCCAGCAACGCGATGGAAAGAATCAGGTCGCGCCGCTGCGCGATGAGCTTGAGCAGGCGCGTCAGGCCGCGTGCGCCCGCGGTCACATCGCCTTCGCGCTTCATGGCGTGGCTCTGCAGCAGATCGCTGGCCGCCGTCGCGGCGATCATCAGGCTCAATAGCCCCCACTTCATTTCAAAACCCTCTTCACTTCAAGCGCTCCGCGCCGGCCGTCGTATTGCCCGTCGTATTGCCCGTCGTGTTGCGCGGCGTGGACCCTACCAGCGCCGCGCCCGCGAAGATCAGCGCCGTTCCCAGCCAGCGCTCGGGGCTCACCGGTTCGGCCAGGAAGAATCTCCCGAGCAGCGCCGCCAGCACATAGCCGACCGCCGTCACCGGCAGCACGAAGCTTAGATCGGCCACGCTGAAGAGCGCCATGCGCGCGAACAGCGAAAAAATCAGCATGGCGATTCCCAGCGCCGCGAACGGGTCGAGCATCGCCTGCAAATAGGGCGCGGGATGGATGGAGAGCGTTTGCGGAAATCGCTTGGTCCCCCACGCCAGGGCCAGGTTGCCAAATGCCCGCAGCGCCACGAAGAGCAACAGCAGCAAGTAGGTGCGCAAGGTTCGGGCGTGTGCAGCCATAGCGTGAACTTCCAGGGTACAATGCGGAGACAATAGCCCTTTAGAGGCAGGCACGCGCTCGGTTCATCATTGTAATATGGGCATTAGCTTGCTTAGAATTCCCGTTCCGCATTGAATTAAAAGGAATAAATTAAAATGAAAATATGCGTTTTAGGGGGAGACGGTTACTGCGGCTGGGCGGCGGCCCTTTATTTATCGGGCCGGGGCCATCAAGTCTCCATCGTCGATAGCCTGGTGCGGCGCCAGTGGGACCGCGATCTGGAAGTGGAGACGCTGACGCCGATCCTTTCCATGCCGGAACGGCTGAACCTGTGGCGGCAATTGACGGGCAAGACCATCCCGTTTTTTCCCGGCGATGTCACCGATTACGAATTTCTCTCCGCTACCATCCAGACCCTCGCTCCCGAGGTGGTGGTCCATTTCGCCGAACAGCGCTCGGCCCCGTATTCCATGATCGACCGCGAGCATGCCGTATCCACGCAGGTCAATAACGTGGTGGGCACCATGAACCTGCTCTTCGCGCTGCGGGAATTCGCGCCCGATTGCCATCTGGTGAAGCTGGGCACCATGGGCGAATATGGCACGCCCAATATCGATATCGAAGAGGGCTACATCGAAATTGAGCACAACGGCCGTAAAGACATATTGCCGTTTCCCAAGCAGCCCGGCTCGTTCTATCACCTCTCCAAGGTGCATGACAGCCACAACATCACGTTCGCCTGCAAGATCTGGGGGCTTCGCGCCACCGATCTGAATCAGGGCGTTGTGTACGGCACCGTGTCGGACGAAGTGGCGCTTCACGAAGGCCTGATCAACCGCTTCGATTACGACGAGATCTTCGGTACGGTATTAAACCGCTTCTGCGTGCAGGCGGCGGTAGGCCACCCGCTGACGGTTTACGGCAAGGGCGGCCAGACGCGCGGGTATCTGGATATCCGCGACACCGTGCGCTGCATCGAAATCGCCTGCCAGTCGCCCGCCAAGCCCGGCGAATTCCGCGTATTCAACCAGTTCACCGAGCAGTTCCGCGTGCTCGAATTGGCGCACATGGTGAGAGCGGCCGCGAAGAATCTCGGTTTGAAGGTGGAGATCGATCATCTGCCCGCGCCGCGCGTGGAATCTGAAGAGCACTACTACAACGCCAGGCATTCGAAGCTGATCGATCTTGGCCTTCAGCCGCACTATCTCTCGGAGTCGCTGCTCGATTCGCTGCTGAACATTGCGGTGAAGTATCGGGACCGCGTCGATCAATCGCTCTTCATGCCGAGGGTGAACTGGCGTAACGCACGCAACGACCGCAGCCAGAAGTTGGCCGCCACGCTAACGCTGTAGGGCCGGTGGGCGCCCTATGTGGGGCAGGCAATCTTGCCTGCAAGCCGCCTTTCAGGCGGCTCTTTCGGACATGCGCGAGCCTTCGTAAGCGAGACTCGATAATCTAGACATATGGGAACGCTCGAAGGAACTACGGCGCTGATCACCGGAGGCTCACGGGGAATCGGACGAGCCACTTGTCTGCGACTGGCGGAGCAAGGCGCGGAGATTGTGTTGCATTACAACTCTAACCGGGCCGCCGCCGAGGAAGTCATGGCTTCGATTGGCCATGAAGTAAGATTGGTTCGCGCCAATCTGGGATCTCTCGAAGAGATTGAGACCATGTTCAGTGAGTTGGGCGATCTCAAGCTCGACTTCCTGATAAACAATGCCGGAATCTGGAAAGGCACGCCGCTTGGATCCACGCCGGCTGAAGTCGTCGACCAGCTCATCGGCACGAACCTGAAGGGCCCATTCTGGGTCACCCAGTGCGCGTTGCGCCTGCTGAAGGATGGCGCGCGAATCGTCAATATATCTTCCGTAGCCGGACGGATAGGCGTAGTAGGCGGCCGTAGTCTCTACGGCGCAACCAAGGCCGCCATCGACTCACTGACGCGAAACTGGGCCTTGGAGCTGGCGCCGCGCAAGATTCTGGTAAATGCGGTAGCGCCCGGCTATGTCACTTCGGATATGACGGCGGATTACTTTTCCGATCCGGCGATATTCGAGCGAGCCATGGGACGTCACCCGCTGGGGAGAATGGCTACGCCCGAGGATGTCGCCGATGTCGTCGCCTTTTTGTGCTCCGATGGCGCAAGATTCATAACCGGGCAAAGCATCAATGTCAGCGGAGGCTCGGTTATTTGATGGCTTCCGTGGGGTGGGCCCATGGCCTGCCCTCCCTCGGTTGTTCCGCCTGCTCTTTTTAGCCCCGGCGCAAAAACCCTGCCGTTGCAGACACGATTCGTAGAAGCCCTACGTACCATGCCCTCCTTTAGCTCACGAGCCAGACGGCTCCGCTTTTCCCGTTCGGTGAGGAGGTCGACCGCCGATTGCAGCGCGCCGTGGTCATGCCAAACCTTTTTGGCAGGAAGGGAACCATAACCACTTGGCGCGGCACAAATCGATGGTCGAGAGCGGAATGGGCGACGTGGGGGCGCCCGCGGACAGTGTGCCTGCAGCCCACAGGCCAGGAGGCCTGTCCCACCAACTGCCGGAGTTACGGTTCCGCGGGGAAGCGGGCTAAAGTCCAAGCCCATTCAGCCGATCAGTAAGCTGTGAAGTGGATTATCTTCTTCCTCGCCGCGGCCGCCCTCGCCCAAACGCCCGCCGAACAGCAGCGCGCCGCCATGGCCAAGCAGCGTACCGCCGCGCAAACGCAGGCCGAATCCGTTGGCGCCCGCCTGAAGCCGTGGGGCGATACCATGACCGAACCCGGTCCGGCATTTGAGTCCGAAAAGCCCGCGTGCGATCCGTTGGCCGATGCCGTCTCCGCGCCGCTCATCGATGGCGCGGCGCAGCAACAGGGCGTCGATACCAAACTCCTTCGCGCCGTGATCGACCAGGAATCCGGCTTCCGCCCCTGCGCCGTCTCCGCAAAAGGCGCGCAAGGCCTGATGCAGCTTATGCCCGCCACCGCCGAGGAGCTGAAAGTCGATGACCCATTCGACCCCAAACAGAGCATCGACGCCGGCGCTAAATACCTCAAGCAATTGCTCGATAAATACAAGGGCGATATCCCGCAGACGCTAGCGGCATACAACGCCGGTCCCGGCGCCACGGACCAGGCCAAAGGCGTGCCCGACATCCCCGAAACGCGCGCCTACGTTGACGCCATTCTGCAAAAGCTCGGCATCAAACGTACTGACCAGCCGAGTATCCGGACGCCCAAGCCCATTGAAAATTGAAGCCGCCCAAATGGCCGGTTACATCCACCACCTCGCCGATGAAGTAGAGCCCGGGCGCTTTCCGCGCTTCGAAGGTTTTCGACGATAGCTCGGCCGTATCCACGCCACCCGCCGTCACCTCGGCCTTGTCGTATCCCGCGTCGCCCGCCGGCGCCACTCGCCATGCGTGCAGCGCTGTCGACGCCGCATCAATCTCACGGTCGCTCAACATGGCCACGGGCTTGGATTTTTCGAGAGCCGCCGCGCCAGGCGCCTCGCACCACCGGTCTGCCAGCCTCTTCGGAAGGAACCGCGCCAGCACCGTCCGTACCTCGGCCCGTTCGCCTTGCGCGCGCCCTTCGCGCAACGCCGGGATCAGGTCCAGGTCCGGCAGCAGGTCGATCTCCACCGAAGCGCCGGGCGTCCAATATGACGACGCTTGCAAGATCGCCGGCCCACTGAGCCCCTGGTGCGTGAACAGCATCTTTTCCCGAAAGGCGCAGCCCCCGGCGGCCGCCAGGACTTCAGTGGAAACCCCGGCCAGGCCCGCGAACTTTGCCAGATCGGCCGTCCCGAACAGCAATGGAACCAGAGCCGGCCGCGGCTCGGCGATTCCCAATCCGAACTGCCTCGCGATGGTATAGCCGAACGGCGTGGCGCCGATTTTCGGGATGGAGAGCCCGCCCGTCGCGATCACCAGCGAAGACGGGGTATAGGTTCCCCAGTTGGTTTCCACTTGGAATACCCCCTCGAATGCCCCCTCGAATGCTTCGTTTTTCGCCACTCTGCTCACCGTGCACGACGGAATAATTCGCGCGCCCGCCGCCGCGCACTCCCGCTCCAGCATGTCGACAATCTGAGCCGCCGACCGGTCGCAGAACAATTGCCCCAGCTTTTTTTCGTGATAGCGGATTCCGTGCCGTTCCACCATGCGCACAAAATCGCGCGGCGAATAGCGGGCCAGCGCCGATTTCGCGAAGTGCGGATTCCGCGAGAGGAAGTGCTCCGGCCGCGTATCGAGATTGGTGAAATTGCATCGCCCGCCGCCCGAAATCAGGATCTTCCGCCCAATTTGCGCATTGCGCTCCACCACCGTCACCTTCCGGCCGCGCCTGGCCGCCTCAATGGCGCATATCAGCCCGGCGGCGCCGCCTCCGATTACCAGAACATCCACGTTTTTCATTCTGGCAGGCTCGCGGGACTGTTATGCTGGCCTAGGGCGGACTACTTCCATGAGCAAGAAGGTCCTGATTGTTACCGGCGATGGAGGCGATAGCTACGAAGCGCTCTACGCCTATCACCGATTCCTCGAGGCGCAGTTCCAGGCGGTGATCGCGGCGCCCACACGCCGCCGGTTGCACATGGTGATCCACGATGCCGAGCCCGGATGGGAGACCTACATCGAGCGCCAAGGTTATTCCATCGAGCCCGATGTCGCCATCACCGCGGTAGCCGCGCGCGATTTCGCCGCCATCGTCATCCTCGGTGGGCGCGCGCCCGAATATCTGCGCAACGACCCCAGCGTGCTATCCCTGGTGTGCGAATTCGCGAGGCAGGATAAATGCATCTGCGCCATCGGCCACGGCATTCAAGTGTTGACGGCCGCGGGGCTCACCAAGGGCCGCACCATGACTTGTCATGCGCACGTGCGCATCGAAGTCGAGCGAACGGGCGGCATCTACAGCTCCAAACCCGCCGTGCGCGACGGCAATCTGGTCACCGCGCAGACATGGACCGCGCACCCGGAGTTTTATCGCGAAATCTTCTTGTGCCTGGGGCAATAAGAGCCAGCCGCCGGCTCTATGGTGTTCACGATTGGCGCCGGGCGAACGGTTATGTTGCCCGCCGGACTTTCCTGCCGGGAGTCGCATCCGCCGGGATCCATTCGGCTGCGATTCGGAGCCACGATCGTAAGGGAGTGATTTTCCGCAAAAGCACAAAACCCGGTCACGGAACTAGACTAGGGTGCCGCTAATTCGGCTCCAGGGCTGTCTCCCGCTACGCAGATCCCGTTCAGTCCCCGTCCAGGAAGCAGCGGATTCGGAGTACCGCGCGTCAACAAGCGGTTTCACGATTGCACCGAATCTCGCAGTCGCGGGACTAACAACTCCACAGACATCGCAGCCTTCACCTGTCGGGTATTGGTCAGTCGCCACGGACCCTTTCCCGAGCGGGCGAGTTTGCTAGGCTGTAACGCGGATACTCCGAGTCGCCGGAGAAACGTGGCGATCGAGCGTCCCCGCTTGCGTTGTTTGAGACGATAGCGGCGCAGCTTCCGCCGAATCCCATGCCGCGTAGCGGTAGTAGGTGAACCATCCAATGAGGAACAAATTGAGTTCGACGATCACTTGCACGAAACTAATGCCTCGGTTCCGGCCGGTGATCTGCCGGATGCGCTCCTTGGCGCGTTGGACGCTCTTGGGAGAGATCCCGAGCTTGCCGTTCAACAGCGGCCGGTGGCCGAGGAACTTGCGCTCCCCTACCTTGGCGACGGCGCTCTTGTCACGGTTTACGCGAAGCCGGAGTCTCTCTCCGGAAATTGCACCACCGATTCCATCACCCGCTGTCCGGCAGCTAACGAGCGCACATAGATGTTGCAGTCGTCGGCATAGCGGCAGAAGCGATGACCACGGCGTTCCAACTCCTGGTCGAGATCATCCAACAGAAGGTTTGCCAGCAAAGGGGAGTCAGTGGACCACCTTGCGGGGTTCCCTCATCGCGGGCCACGCACACCCCATCCTGCATCATGCCGGCCTGTAGAAAGCGCCGGATGATGCCAAGGAGGCGTTTGTCGCCGATCCTGCGCGCGACTCGGGACATCAAGATATCGTGATTGACCCGGTCGAAGAATTTCTCCGGATCTAAATCGACGACGAACTTGCGCCCCTCCCGGTTCACGTATTGCCGCGCCTGTTCTACTAGCGCTCCCCAGAGGAGACCCCTGAGCGCTTCGCCCGGGGCGGAATCCGTAACTGGAATTGGAAAAGGTGGGGTCGAGAATGGGCTCCAGTACCTGCAGAATCGCCTGCTGTACCAAGCGGTCCACAACTACGGGGATGCCCAACTGCCGCTGTCCTCCTCCCGGCTTCGGTATTTGCACCCCACGTACTGGTTGAGGCTGATAGGTCCCGTCCAGCAGTGAAGCCGTCAGCGCCTTATGGTTGCTCCGAAGCCAGTCGGCCAGTTCGCGAACGGTCATCCCGTCCACGCCCGGCTTTCCTTTATTGGCGCGTACCCGCCGGTACGCACGAATCAGATTCTTAGGGTCGCATATCTGCTCCATCAAGTGAGTGGTCAAGGCTCGTTGCGGCTCCCATGCCCTTAACGTTTGCTGCGATCCATGCGGCGGGGTTCGGGTTCCGCCCGTTCCGCCGTCGCCGTGGCGGCTGGCGCCTTTCTGCTGCTCCGCGTTCATCGAATTGGACCGGCTGCTCCTTGCATTAAAGATTCGGCCCTTCGCCCGGTTGAGCTACTATGGCCTCTGCTGACTTCTCCGACCCCGTCCCATCGGGTCGCCCGGCGGTAGTCCGTGTGTGCACGGACCGGATCGGAGACCTCTCGAGGCAAGACATGCCTTCTTCTCCCGGACGCGCCGGATCTACCCCCATGACGTCTGCGTGACTATTGGGCTCCCCCGTCGCTGGCCGGGTTACCCACGCCATGTTGGCCTCATATCCGGCCTTACATTCCCGTCTCACGTTACTGCCTCAGGTTACTGGGGACGTCCCCAACAACCTGAAAAATGGTCGCACTCGCCATATTTGTCACATTTGCCATTGTGGCCTTTGCCATTGTGGCCGTGATCTGGCTGGGCGGCGCTTTTGTCCGTGAGTGGCATGAACACCGGCGCCCGGGCAAATCATGGTGGGGGTGGCCTGAGGCAGAGCACGGAACGCCCAGCCCCGATCCAGACTGGAGGGAGGAGCGCAGAAAGCAACAAGAAGCGGACCGTAGGGAACGCGCGGAGAAACAGAAGAAGCTAATACAGGAGTCCTCTAGGATTGCCCCTGAGATTCTTGAGCGAAACTCCACTTTGGTTGACCAATTTCTTTTTTGCCGAACGAAAGGTTTCGACCCTTGACGACTATGGGGACGAGAACTGGGGCGCTCTGGACACAGAGATCTCTCGCTGCATTGAGAAGATTGCAAACGCGGAGCGTGGCGCCTCCAGCGGCTATTCAAAACGCAACGTCGCCGCTCGGCCGACCCGCGTATCCGACTACCGATCCGACTATCTCGATGTCTTCTTGTCGTCACAGCCGATCATGAGAATAGAGCAGCCAGACCAGTACGACGAGCACGCGCTCTACAGTGAGCTATTTTACAGCCTTGAGGGGCGTTTTCGGTCCTATCATTCTCAACAACCCAGCAGCGAATGTACCGCTGAGCAAATCTCCCGGATGACCGGAGTCGAATTCGAGAACTACCTGATGCGTACCCTAAAGCAGCATGGCTGCACTGTGAGTGGCACACCCAAGACGGGCGACAAGGGGGCCGACATGATTGCCCGCTTCTCGGATCGGATAATTATTATCCAAGCGAAGCGGTCGAGCGCCCCTGTGGGCAATAGGGCTGTCCAAGAGGTGGTAGCGGCGCTCGCGTACTACCGTGGGACGGAAGCGTGGGTCATGACCAACTCCACCTTCACAGAGGCCGCGCGGGAACTGGCCCAGAGCAATAAGGTGCGGCTCCTTTGTGGGGCAGACCTTCCGCGGATGGCCCAGTTTATTGCGCCGCCAAATATCTGACGCCCTGTCCTCGAAGGGCGTGACCGATCCGGCGCGTTTCATCGCGGCAAGCTGTGGCGCGGCGGTCTGGTGCTCGGTACCTGTGTGGCCTGGCCGTATTTCATTTCCTCGGAGCTTCCTTGCCACGGGCTTTCCCCCGTGCGTTCCGCGCTCGCGTCAGCGTGAGGGATCGGGGCCGCGAGGGTAAGCCCGCGCTGAGCGCAATCACTCCCTCTTGTATAGCGATGCTGCCCGGCGCAGCTTCCATTTGCTCTGCCACCCGCTTCAGATTCTGGTCGATCAAGGCGTGATGACGTAAACCAAACCTTCGCTTCAGGCGTTGGGCCTCAATTTGTAGCCTTTCCATGCATCCAATTCTGAAGCAGACCTGTGAAACGCGTCAACCCCTCTATTTACGGGATTTTCGGCGACGCGTCAAAAACCCTTTGTGAAACGTCGCGCGAACTCGGACTGTTACGAAACCACCGGCGGCGAGACCGCCGGCGCTACCGCCGCCCCGCTGCTACCCTAGACCCATGGGCTTCCGCCTCGGCATCGACTACCGCCCTCGCGGCGATCAGGAAAGCGCCATCGCAGAATTGACGCGTGGCATCCGCGAGGGCGAACAGCACCAGGTTCTATTAGGCGTCACCGGTTCCGGCAAGACCTTCACCGTCGCCAAGGTGATCGAGGCCGTCCAACGCCCCGCGCTCGTCCTCGCGCACAACAAGACTCTCGCGGCCCAGCTCTATCACGAATTTAAGAGCTACTTCCCGGAAAACGCCGTCGAATACTTCGTCAGCTATTACGNNTACTACCAGCCCGAAGCCTACATCCCATCGAGCGACGTCTACATCGAGAAAGAAGCCACCACCAACGACGAGCTCGACAAGCTCCGGCTCGCCGCTACCAAATCCCTCTTCGAGCGGCGCGACTGCATCATCGTCGCCAGCGTGAGCTGCATCTACGGACTCGGCTCGCCCGAAGCCTACTACGGAATGCTGCTGATGCTCGAAAAGGGCCAGAAGATTTCGCGCAACCAGATTGTCTCGAAGCTGGTCGAGATTCTCTACGAGCGCAACGACGGCGATTTCCGCCGCGGCACGTTCCGCATCCGCGGCGACGTCATCGAGGTCTATCCCACCTATGACGACAACGCCTTCCGCATCGAGTTATGGGGCGACGAAGTGGAGAGTCTGGCGCAAATCGATCCTTTGCTGGGCCAGGTGAAGCAGACTTACGTGCGCCTGCCCATCTATCCCAAGACGCACTACGTCATGTCCCAGGAGTCCAAGGAAACTGCCATGGCGAGCATCCGCACGGAGCTTGAGTGGTGGCGTCCGGAGCTCGAAAAGCAGGGCAAGCTGATCGAGGCGCAGCGACTCCACCAGCGCACCATGTTCGATCTCGAAATGATGAAAGAGATCGGCTACTGCCACGGCATCGAGAATTATTCGCGCCATTTTTCAGGCCGCCTGCCGGGCGAAGCGCCGCCCACTCTCCTCGATTATCTGCCTAGCGATGCCATTCTCTACATCGATGAAAGCCATCAGACCGTTCCGCAGCTGCACGCCATGTATCATGGCGACCGTTCCCGCAAAGAGGTGCTGGTGGGGCACGGATTCCGCCTGCCAAGCGCGCTCGATAACCGCCCGTTGACCTTCGAAGAGTTCGAGCACCGCGTCAATCAGTTGATCTACGTTTCCGCCACTCCCGGCCCTTATGAGCTTACGAAAACCGCGGGCACGGTGGTCGAACAGATCATCCGCCCCACCGGCTTGGTGGACCCGACCGTTGAGATCCGCCCCGTGAAGGGCCAGGTGGATAACTTGCTCGGCGAGATCCGCAAGCGTACCGAAGCCAACCAGCGCACGCTGGTCACCACGCTCACCAAGCGCATGGCGGAGGACCTCTCGGAGTATTACGCCGAGGTCGGCGTGAAGTGCAATTATCTGCACTCCGAAGTCACCACGCTCGACCGTATCAAGATCTTGCGCGACCTGCGCCGCGGCGAGTACGATGTGCTGATCGGCATCAACCTGCTGCGCGAAGGCCTGGACTTGCCCGAAGTCTCGCTAGTGGCGATTCTCGATGCCGATAAGGAAGGCTTCCTGCGCTCGTCCGGCTCTCTCATTCAAACCATGGGCCGCGCCGCGCGTCACCTGGAAGGCCACGCGATTCTCTACGCCGACGTGATGACCGACAGCATGAAGCGCGCGCTGAGTGAGACCGACCGGCGCCGCCAGATTCAGCTCGATTACAACGAGCGCAACCACATCGTGCCGCAATCCATCGTGAAGCCCATCGACATGAGTCTGGTCGCCATCGCCGAGGGCGATTACGTCACCGTACCGCTCGAAAGCGACGAAGAAGTGGATAGCCTCACGCCCGAGCAGCGCCAGCGTTTCATCGGCGAGCTGGAAGAGCGGATGCGCGAAGCCGCGAGGAAGTTCGAGTTCGAGAAAGCCGCGCAATTGAGGGATCGAGTGAAGGGGCTGAAGATGGTGGGATAAGGCTTGATCGAACAAAGCGCGCCCGAACTCATCGTAGTAAGTACTTGCTCAAGGTCAAGTTCCTAAGACACGCGGACCAAGGGTATAGCTCCTTTATAAAGCTTCCTATAATTGACGTTGTGGGGCAGCCAATCCTGGCTGCAGCCGCCTTTCAGGCGGCTTTTCGAGCTATGTGCGAGTCTTCGCGCACGACCAGCGCCGGCTTGAAAGCCGGCGGCATCCAGGATTGGCCGCCCCACAAAGTAAGTGACATTGTGGATGCCATCCTGCGCGGCGGCTGCCAGCCGCCGAGTGTCATCGTATCGGCGAGACTCGATAATATCCAGGAGCCACGCGATCTACCCAGGGGGCGATGCACTGCGCCGTGCCGCCCTCGCCGAGCCGGCAGCTTGCCCCTACCCTTGTACTGCGTATACTGATCTCTAAAGACCCGAGGGCATTCATGAGCTTCCGAACCCGTCTATCAGCGGCCGCGATCCTGGTAATCCTGCCGGCGTTGCCACAGACCGCAACCAATGGCCGCCCGACACCGCCCACCGCCGCTCCGAACCGGGAGTGGCCCGCTTATGGAGGAAACCCCGAGGGCACGCGCTACTCGCCGTTGAAGCAGATCAACCGCTCCAATGTCGCCCGGCTCCGCGTAGCATGGACCTACGAGACGCCAGGCAGCGCCCTGCAAACCAATCCCATCGTGGTGCATGGGGTGCTTTACGGCAACACCCCCGGCGGCCACGTGATCGCGCTCGATGGCGCCACCGGAAAGCTACTCTGGTCGTGGGATTCCCACAACGCCGCTCAGAAGGTGCGCGGCATGACGTACTGGGCCGACGGCGCCGACCGGCGGATCTTTGCCGGCGTGGGGCGATACGTATATGCGCTCAACGCCGGGACCGGTGAGCCGATCTCCGGTTTCGGGAAAGATGGGCGCAT
Source organism: Bryobacterales bacterium (assembly GCA_003135055.1). Classification (GTDB taxonomy): domain Bacteria; phylum Acidobacteriota; class Terriglobia; order Bryobacterales; family Bryobacteraceae; genus PALSA-243. The sequence goes on from PLDF01000515.1 coordinate 48,918, forward strand.
CGATCTCCATCAGGACATCGGCCGCGACCCGGAAACACAATCCGTCACCCTCACCAGTCCGGGCGTCATCTACAAGGACCTGTTGATCGTCGGAGGCCGCGAGAGTGAGGGTCTTCCGGCCTCTTACGGCGACGTCCGCGCTTACAATACCCGCACCGGGAAGCTGCGTTGGAGCTTCCACACGATTCCGCGTCCTGGAGAGTACGGCTACGAAACCTGGCCTGCGGACGCGTGGACCTACACCGGCGCCGCCAACAATTGGGCCGGCATGGCCGTCGATGGGAACCGCGGCATCGTCTATGTCCCCACGGGCTCCGCGTCGGCGGATTTCTACGGCGCCAACCGCGTGGGTGACGACCTGTTCGCCAACTGCCTGCTGGCCCTCGACGCGGCGACCGGAAAGCGCATCTGGCACTTCCAGGCGGTGAAGCACGATATCTGGGACCGCGACTTTCCATCGCCGCCGGTGCTGGTGACGGTGATGCGCGACGGCAAGCCGGTGGATGCCGTTGCCCAAACCACCAAGCACGGTTACGTTTTTCTCTTCGATCGAGTCACTGGAAAGCCGCTGTTTCCTATTGAGTATCGTAAGTACCCGGCCAGCACGCTGGAGGGCGAAGTAGCGGCCGGCACACAGCCGCTGCCCACAAAGCCTGCGCCATTCGCCCGCCAGTTGCTTACCGAAGACCTGCTCACCAACCGCACTCCGGAGGCGCACCAGTGGGCGCTCGATCAGTTCCGGACGTTTCGCAGCGAAGGGCAGTTTGTCCCGCTGAGCCTCGGTAAAGAGACGGTAGTCTTTCCCGGATTCGATGGCGGCGCCGAATGGGGCGGCGCGGCGTTCGATCAGGAGTCGGGGCTCCTCTTTGTGAACGCCAACGATCTGGCCTGGACATCCAGCATGGCATTGAACACGCCAGCGGTTAGCGGACGCGAGTTGTATATCGCCCAGTGTGCAGCCTGTCACGGCGCGGACATGGCTGGAAACGGCGGCCAGGCGCCTTCGCTAAGCGGCATCAAGAGCCGGCGCACGGCCGATCAGGTCACTGAGATCGTGCAGAAAGGGGCGGGCCGCATGCCTGGCTTTCCCGGTTTGGGCCCGGCGGCGCTGCGCTCGCTGGTGCAATTCCTGATCACCGGCGATTCCACCAAAGGAACTGCGCCGGCCGCGCCATCGCCCTTCGATCTCAAGTATCGGTTCACCGGCTACAAGAGGTTTCTCGACCCCGACGGATACCCCGCCACCGCGCCTCCCTGGGGGACGCTCAACGCGATTAATTTGAACACCGGAGAATACGCCTGGAAGATCCCGCTCGGCGAATATCCCGATCTGCTTGCGAAAGGGATGAAGGACACCGGTACTGAGAATTACGGCGGCCCCGTCGCGACGGCCGGCGGATTGGTGTTTATTGCGGCCACCAACTTCGACCGGAAGTTTCGCGCGTTCGACAAAGACACCGGCAAGCTCTTGTGGGAAACCACCATGATAAATTCGGGGAACGCCACGCCCGCCACCTATGAAGTGAACGGACGCCAGTATGTCGTGATTGCCGCCTTCGGAGGCAAGGGGCGCAATAACTCGACGGGCAGCGGATATGTGGCGTTCGCGCTGCCGGATTGACGCTCCGATCAGAGCCGGGCCCAGAGGGCGCCCCGTCAGCAAGCGGTTTCACCATAGCGCCGAACTCCCGGTCGCGACCGATGCCTCAATGTATTCGCAGGTCTTCGTGTTCGACCACCTGCCGTTGGAATCACTCCTCCGCATCTCGCGACTTTTCTCCTCGCAAACCGTCAAACCCCGGCAAGGAGACCTCTGTCCATGAACCGCTTCTGGGCCGATTTCCGCTATGCCGTTCGCAGCCTCTCCCGCGAACCGGGCTTCACCGCCGTCGCCGCGCTCACCTTGGCGCTCGGCATCGGGACCACCACCGCCATGTTCAGCGCGGCGCATGCCGTGCTCTGGCGCCCGCTGCCCTTCGCCCAGCCCGATCGCCTGGTGGAGATCTGGGAGACCAACCCGCTGATGCACTGGACCGACGCTCCCGTGGCCCCCGCCAACTTCGCGGATTGGCAACGGCGCAACAAGCTTCTCAGCGGGATCGCCGCCTACAACGGCCAGAGTATCAAGGCCGACGCCGGCTTCGATGTTTTCCTCACCGGTTCCGGCGAGCCGCAGCGATTGAAGGCCACGGCCGTTACCGGCAACCTGTTCCGCGTGCTCGGCTCGAGCGCCCGCCTGGGCCGCACTTTCACCGATGACGAGACCTTCGCGGGCAAGAGCCGCGTGGCCGTATTAAGCGATGCCTTGTGGCAATCGGCATTCGGCGGCGACCCGAACATTGTCGGCAAAAACATCTCGCTCAACGGCCGCAACTTCGCCGTGGTGGCGTAATGCCCGCCGAATTCTTCTTCCCCAGCCGCGGCGTGCAGCTCTGGATTCCGCTCGGCTATGAGCCCAAGGTATTCGTGGAAAGGCGCCAGGCGCACGGCCTGCGCGCCATCGCGCGTCTGCGGCCGGGCGTCGCTCTGCCGCAGGCGCAGTCCGAAATGACCGCCATCGCATCGCAGCTCGAACGCGAGTATCCCTATACCAATACCAAGATGGGTGTGGGCTTGGGCCCGTTCCGCGATTGGACCATCGGCGGCACGCGCTCTCCGCTGCTGATCTTGTTGGGCGCGGTGGGTTTCCTGCTGCTCATCGTTTGCGCCAACGTGGCCAACCTGCAGTTGAGCCGCGGCGTGCGGCGCGCGCGCGAAACCGGCATCCGCACCGCGCTCGGCGCCAGCCGCGGGCAAATCGCGCAGCAGCTTCTCACCGAAAGCCTCGTGGTCTCGCTGCTCGGCGGCGCGCTCGGTTTGGGCCTGGCGGTGGCGTTGCGCCCGCTGCTGCTCGGCGTGCTGCTCGACGTGTCGCTCGGCGCGTCGCCCGGCGCACTGCCGCTATTCAGCGAAGTGCGTATCGATTGGACGGTAGCCGCGTTCAACTTCGCGGTTGCGCTGCTCGCGCCGGCGCTGTTCGGGGTGCTGCCCGCCTGGTTGCCCGCGTGGTCCGGCTTTCGCGCGGAAACCCTCAGCGACCGTAGCCACGCCGCCTCCGGCCACAACCGCCGCGCCCGCAGCGTTCTGGTCGCGAGTGAAATCGCGCTCTCGGTGATGCTGGTGTCGGGCGCCGGCCTGCTGGTGCAAAGCCTGCTCTCGCTTGAGCGCGTCAACCCCGGCTTCAATCCCGATCGCGTACTCAGCTTCAGCCTGGCGCTGCCCAGCGTCCGCTACGCCGACGACCCGAAGATGGTCGCCGCCGTGGCTGATATCGAAAGGCGCCTGCAAGCCGACCCGCGCGTGCAGCATGAAGGCGCCATCAGCGGCCTGCCCCTGAAAGGCTCCGTCTACACCGGCGCCGCCACCATCGAAGGCCGGCCGGCGGGCGAGTACCAGCGCGAGCTATGGCATAAATCCATCACGCCGGATTATTTCCGCGCCATCGGCACGCCGCTTCTCCGCGGCCGCTTGCTGGACGATCGCGATGGCCGGCCCGGCGGTCTGCTGGTCACCATGGTCAACCAAACGCTCGCCCGCATGTATTTCCCGGGCGAGGATGCCATCGGAAAGCGCATCCGGTTCGGGCGTCCCACCGAGAAAGACCCGTGGGTTGTCATCGTCGGCGTGGCCGCCGACGCCAAGCAGGACGGCATCGATCAGCCCGTACAGCCCGAGGTCTACGTGCCCTTTGCCGACGATACCGCCAGCCCCGTAAGCTTCGTGCTTAGCAGCTCCGCCGGCCCCGCGGATCTGGCCGCGCTGGTGCGGCGCGAAGTACGCGCCGTCGATAAGGACCTGGTTCCCACCGACATCGTCACCATGCGCGAATTAGTCTCCGGTTCCCTGCAAGCAGAGCGCTTCCGCACCGCGCTGCTCTCGGGTTTCGCCGGCGCCGCGCTGCTTCTCGCCGCGATTGGAATTTACGGCGTGCTGGCGTACCTGGTCACGCAACGCACCCGTGAGATCGGCATCCGCATGGCGTTAGGCGCGCAGCAGCCGCAGCTCCTGGCCATGATATTCCGCCAGGGGATGGGCCCGGTTGCATACGGCGTAGCTCTCGGAATCGCCGGCGCCCTGGCCTGCGCGCGCCTCATCCGCACGCTGCTCTTCGGCGTGGACGCAACCAATCCCGCGACCTATGCCGCGGCTGCCGCCATTCTGCTGATGGTAGCCATGTGCGCCTGTTATTTCCCCGCGCGCCGGGCCACCAAGGTCGATCCCATGGTAGCCCTCCGCGACGAATAGAAGTAGTGTGTCCCGAGCCGCGTCGTGGCGCACGCACTCATGCGTGCCGCGTTCACACTCATGTGAACGCGCTTCGGTTCTCCCGCGCTCCGCCGAAACGGCACAGTTATTTCGCGACAAGTCCCCAACCTTCCGCGAGCCCCAAGCCCCGCATCGAAGCCGCAGCCTCCTTCAAACCAGAACGCCGTCAAGTGTGCCCATCTAACCCGCCGCCCGGCCTATCCCGTACCATCGTAAATACCCATGCCCACTCTCCAACAGCAATTCGGCCAGATCGATATCTACCTCTTCGATCAACTCCTCCGCGGACGCATCGCACCCGGGATGCGGATCTTCGATGCTGGATGTGGTTCCGGCCGCAACCTCGTGTATCTCCTCCGGGAAGGCTACCAGGTCTTTGCCGTCGATTCCGACCCGCAAGCCGTGGAGACCGTGCGCCGCCTCTCCGCATCCCTCGCGCCGGCCCTCCCGCCCGGCAACTTTCGGGTGGAGTCCATCGAAGAAATGTCCTTCCCCAGCGCCTTCGCCGATGTCGTGATCGCCAGCGCCGTTTTCCACTTCGCGCGCGACGACCAGCGCTTTCAAGCCATGGTGCGCGGCGCGTGGGGCGTCTTGAAACCGGGTGGTCTCTTCGTCTGCCGCCTCGCGTCTTCGATCGGAATGGAACGCCTGATCCGGCGCGTGGCCGGACGCCGCTATCTGTTGCCCGACGGTTCGGAGCGCTACCTGGTGGACGAAGAGCTTCTGGTCAACCTCACCCAAGAGCTGGGCGGGCAATTAGCCGACCCATTGAAGACCACCGTCGTCCAAAATCAACGCTGCATGACCACATGGATCGCACGGAAAAACCCGTAGAGCCGCCGCGAGGACGTTGAGGAAAGAGCAACTCCGTCGCGAGCGCAACCCATGGGGCGACTCACATGGAGGCGACCCACATGGGGTGACCCACATGGGGCCGCGCCACTTCTACAGAAACGCCATGGTCTTGACGCCCGAAATGTCGAACGGCCGGCGGCAGCGCGGGTTCTTGCACGACGCCTTATCGTCCAGCAGCACCATGTAGCTTTGCGCTTTCTGAAACTTGGCGCGGTCGCGCTCGTCGGCGCCGGGCGGCAGGCGGTCCTTCTTTTTGCGCACGGCCCAGCGTAGCTCGTAGGTGTCCTGCGTGCGGCAATACGGGCAGTTCAATTGCGCGGGCTTGGTGGCCTGCGATTCCGAATAGTATGCGCGCTCGTCCATGGTGTTATCGATCTGGGGTTATCGATCTGAGTTCTCGCTACCGCTGCGCCATGGGGACCCACGCCTGGCCGTCGGGCTTGCCCTTGTATTCGGCGCGCGGGCGGATCAGCCGGTTGTTGTGGTATTGCTCCAGCACGTGCGCGGTCCAGCCCGCCATGCGGCTCACGGCGAAGATGGGCGTGAACAGGTCCACCGGAATTCCCAGCGAGTAATACGTGGAGGCCGAGTAGAAATCCACGTTCGGATTCAAGTGCTTCTGCGCCATCACCGTGTTCTCCATGGTGCGCGAAAGCCGGTACAGCTTTTCATGGCCGGTGCGTTTGCCCAACTCTTCGGAAAGCACGCGCAGGTGCGTGGCGCGAGGGTCTTCGGTGCGGTATACGCGATGGCCGAAACCGGGAATCTTGATCTTGGCCGCCAGCTTGTCGAGTACTTTCTGCTCGGCTTCGTGCTCGTCGCCCAGGTCCAGCAGCTCCTTGATCACATCCTGGTTGGCGCCGCCGTGCAGCGGGCCCTTCAGGGCGCCAATGCCGCTGGTGACGCAAGAGTAAATATCGGAAAGCGTCGCCGCGGTTACGCGCGCGGCGAAGGTGGAGGCGTTCAATTCGTGATCGGCGTGCAGCGTCAAGGCCACGTCGAAGGCATGCTCCATCACGTCGTCCGGCCGCTTGCCGCTCAGCGTGTAGAGGAAATTCGCCGCGAACCCCAGCGCCGGGTCGCCCGCAATCACAGGCTGGCTCTTGCGCAGACGGTCGAAGGTGGTGACAATGGTCGCGGTCTTCGCCATCAGCCGCACCGCTTTGCGGTGGTTGGCTTCCGTCGACATATCCTGCCCTTCGGCGTCGTACAGGCTCAGCATGGAAACGGCTGTGCGCAGCACGTCCATGGCGTTGGCCTCCAACACGCCCCTCAGGAAATTGACCACGCCGCCGGGCAGCTCGCGCTCGGCCACCAGTTGCTTCCGCAGCTGGTCCAGTTCCGCCTGTTTGGGCAGCCAGCCGTTCCAGAGAAGGAAGATCACTTCTTCGAACGTGGCGTTGTCCGCCAGCGTGTGAATGTTAAAGCCGCGGTAGCTTAGTATGCCCTGATATCCGTCGATATAACAAATCTCGGACTCACCGGCGACGACCCCTTCCAGACCTGCTGCTGACGTTCCCATAAAGTTCTCTCTGTTCCGATCCGATTGTCCCGACCCGATTTTAGCGCGGCGCCTTGCCCCCCAGCAGGGCGGTGGGCGCGGGGCACCCCGGAAACGGCGAAAACCCGATCACCAGATCGTTCCGCTGCACCCAGAGTATGTCCAGCTCGTTTCCAAAATTCACATTGAGTATCACGCCCGATCCGCACGATTTGCTGCGTGTGATCCGGTAATTCGCGGGGTCGCCCTTTTGCGGACCCCAATCCTGCATGAAGGCCGCCATGGAATACCCCGCGCAAGGCTTTGCATCCGTGCAGCCCCACATGGCGTATGCGGCTTTGTAATCGTGCGCCGCCATGAGCGAGAAAAACTGCTTGAGCTGGTGTTCCTGGCGGATGTTGTGAAAAATGTAGAGCAGGGCCGCGCCAACCACGATCAAGACGGCTAGCGCGATCGACGCTTTCTTGACTATATTCTCGCGGCGCTCTTCTCCGGCGCCGTAATTATCGAGATATCCGGACATTCCGTTACCTGTCGGGCTTGCCTGCGGGCGCCGCGGCGCCGGCTGCCGGATATGCCTTGTTATACGCCGCGGTGGCGTCGGCGGTAATGTCCATGGCAGGCTTGAAGTAGAGCGCGACCTGGGTATCCATGACCAAATCGACGCCTTTCTCTTCGGCCAGCTTTTTCACCACTTCCTTCATCCGCAACGTGCATTTGGGAATCACTTCCTGCCGCGCGGCATCGGCGGCTTCCGTGAGTTCCGTCTGCAAGCGCGTCAACTCGCGCTGCTTTCGCTGGCCGTCGCTTTGCAGATCGTCGGACTGCTGCTGCGTCAGCTTCGATGCATTGACTTGCAACTGTTGCTGGATGCTCTGGAGCTCAGTGTTCAACTGTAGCGCCCGGTCGTTGCGCGGCTTGAGCGTCGCCTGCAAATCGGCATCGGCTTTTTTGATCTCCGCCGTTTCAAAGACGGCTTTTTGCGTGTCGATCACCGCAACTTTCACCTGCGCGGGCGCGATCTGGCTCAGGGCCAATAAGGCGAAGCAAACCACGAACGGCCTGAAGCCCATGTGTAAAGACATGAAACAACTCCTGAAGTGGTGTTTAGACCCTTAGGTTAGCACAACCTGTTCCGCGGCTTATTCCACCACCCCGAGAATCTCGTCCTCCCGCAGAATGAGGTATTCTTCGCCATCGAGCTTGATCTCGGCGCCGGAATACTTGCCGAACAGGATGCGGTCGCCGGCCTTCACTTCCGGAGCGACGCGCTCGCCCGAATCGAGCAGCTTTCCGCTGCCCACTGCCTTGACTTGCGCCTGCTGCGGCTTTTCCTTGGCGCTGTCGGGAATGATGATGCCGCCGCGGCGTTGCTCGCCTTCTTCCAGGCGGCGAACCAGAACTCGATCATGTAGAGGACGCATAGACATATAGGTTGATTATACGCCTTCATTGGGTATCGATACCGGCTCTGCTCCGTAATAATTTGCAGACACACGCAGCCGAGACAAGAGCCGCGACCGTGAGGGAGCGGGATTTCGCGGCCGAGCGAGGAAATCCCGAAAACGTTTAGGCGATCCGAGGGTCTTGGCCAGGTTCCCGGCTTGCCGGGGCATGTTGGTCGGCAAGCGGGCTGGCACGCGGTGGGGCGGAAGGCGGGGAGTCCGGTGGTTTGCGGCTGCGGGAGTTGGGGTTTCCGATTTGGACCACCTCAATGATTGGGGAACATTAGCAAGTCTTTATGATTTTCCTCCGGACAAGGCCCCCTCCCGCGACACTGTCTTGAATCGCCATCATGGCTGCTAAGTAACCGGAGGATATCGTCCGCAAGGCGCCGAAGCGGTCCAACTTCAGATGGCATCGATTCCATTGCGTGATACAGTCCGCGAGGAGATAGCTTCGATGTTATTCGGAAGTGCGCGGGTAAGGGCGGCGCTGTGGATGGCGGCGACCGCGGTCTGGCCGGCGCCGCAGGCCTCTTCCGCTTCGAAGAGCCCGTTCCATCTGGGGGCCGACATTTCCAGCCTCGCCCAGGTGGAAGCCCGCGGCGGCGTCTGCCTGGACGGCGGCCAGCCGGGTGATGCCCCGGCCATCTTTATGAAGCACGGGTGTTTCCGGTTGCGCATCTGGGTGGACCCCCGTAGCGGCGCCAATGGGCCCGAATACGCCGCCAAACCGGCCAGGCGCATCAAAGCCGCCGGCGCCAGTTTTATGCTCGATTTTCACTATTCCGATAACTGGGCGGACCTCCAGAAACAGTTCAAACCGGCGGCTTGGGCCAAGCTCGATTTTGACGCTCTGGTAACGCAGACGGAATCTTACACGGCGGATGTCATCGGACGCTTAAGGCCGCGGGAGCTACGCCCGATTTCGTGCAGATCGGCAATGAGATCACCGGCGGCACGTTGTGGCCCGATGCCCAGGTCAAGGTTCCGCTCTCCACCGTAAAGGTATTCGCCGGGGACGTGCGAGCGATCGCGCCGCCCCAGCCATACGACGACGACCGGCAGTGGAGCCGCCTGATTCCGCGGCCGCGAATTCACGCGGGCAGATCGCGCCGGCGCACCACCCGTCGCAATGCTCAATGAGTCGATGGCGAAGAAGTTCTGGCCGGGCCGCGACCCCGTCGGCGAGCGCTTCGGACCGGCGTTTCCCGAATCCGGTTGAGCACCCTAAACTAATATCCGTTGCCTATCCGCTCTTCCCGGTATTATATTAGCGTTTGCGCTCTCACCTCTTGCGAAATTCGCCGGCTAACACCCGGATCGCGGAGCGCGCGCCACACTCGTGCGAATGAAAGTCTATGCGAATCCTCACACTCCTGTTAGCCTGTTCCATCATGGCCCAATCGGCAGTCAAGGTGGAAAAGACCGCCTACAAAGGCTGGGCGAATTGCTACCGCGTGACCAACGGCGAAGTGGAATTGGTGGTCACCTCCGACGTAGGTCCGCGCATCATTCGCTTCGGATTTGTAGGCGGGCAAAATCTGTTTAAGGAGTTTCCCGACCAGCTCGGCAAGACTGGCGAGGCGCAGTTCCAATTGCGCGGCGGACACCGTGTTTGGAAAGCTCCCGAAGATCCGATTGCCAGCTGGGCTCCCGACAATGTGCCCGTCCGGATCGAGATTACCTCCGATGGACTGGTGGCGCGCGAGCCGGTTGAGCCGCTGACGAAGCTGCAAAAAGAGATTGCCATTCATCTGGCCCCCTCCGGCACACAGGTTACGGTGATTCATCGGCTCGCCAACCGGTCGTTATTCCCCCTGGAATTCTCCGTGTGGGCCATGAGCATGATGGCGCAAGGCGGCGTGGCCATCACCGGATTTCCCCCGCGTGGCCATCACCCAGCCGACCTGGCGGCCACGAATCCGTTGGTGATGTGGGCCTACACCGATCTCTCGGACAAGCGTTGGAAGTTTACCAGGAAGTACCTGATGCTTCGCCAGGACCCGAACAATGCGGAGGCTCGGAAAATCGGCCTTTTCAACCCGAACACGTGGGTGGCGTACGTCCTGAACGGGGAAGCGTTCGTGAAGCGGGCGCAGGCCGATCCCGCCAGGACCTATCCCGACTTCGGCTGCGCATTCGAAACCTTCACGAACAACGAGTTTCTCGAAATCGAAACACTGAGCCCTTTGACGAAGGTCCTTCCGGATCAAGCCGCGGAGCATGTTGAAACCTGGACTTTGCACCGCGGCGTCCAACTCTCCGACTTCACCGATACCGAACTCGACCGCATCATCCTGCCATTTCTCAGGACCGGGCCGCCGTAAGCCCGGTTTGCCTGGTCTGGTAGGACAGACCATCGCCGTTCGTGGTCTGTCACGTTTTTCTACAGTACGGCCGCCTGACAGTGTCGAAAAACCCCGCCTTCTGTTCGCCCTTTGTTTCCAATTTATTCGCCTTGGCGGGTTTTTCATGAAGTTTCGCGGGCGGAACGCCCAT
>PLDF01000261.1 GCA_003135055.1 Bryobacterales bacterium
TTTGCGCCGGAAAGTAGCTAGACCGCTGTGCAGTCGCCTCGCCGCCGCGCCTGGGAGATCGGCAAATTCCGTCACCTCGTGGAAAACGCGCTATCCGGACAATGCTGGTAGCTGCGGCCCCATTGTCCGGATGGCCGACGATCCCCCGGAGACGTCGATAAACGCAACGCCGTATCTCGAGGGTTTCGGGATTGCCGACGATACGCACCGATCCGACCGGAAATCCCCGCATGGAGTTTCCCCGCCAATCTTCGGATTGCATCTCTGAAAGAGCAATCACCCCTTCAGGAGCGTCAAGAAAGACGCGCATGGCTTCAAGCCTTTTGAGGCGTGGCCAGTCTGCTATTGTGCATTGCAGCCGCGGATCGAGCGCCGCGGGACCTTTCCGGGCTCATCGCGTGGACCTAGACTAGTAGTTGATAGTAAAACTTACAGCGATTGTGGTCACGACGGGAACGGGCTGACCATTCTTAGTAAAAGGCTCGTAAATCCACTGCTTGATCGCGTCCTGAGCGGCAGTCACGAGAAGCATCCTGCTGTCAGAGCCGGGCCCAGTCGGATCTATTAGAATAAGACTCTCGACTTTTCCGTCAAATCCGATATTTGCTGAAAACTTGACTATACCTTGAATGCGAGCGCTCTTTGCAATCTGAGGATAAACAGGCGTTACCGCCTTGATAAGGAAAGCCTGCTGCGACCGCTCATCCCTTTGGGCGGCTTTTGGAGGCTCCTTAAGCTGTTGGCTGAAGGTATAGTCTGGGCCGAGCGTGCAATGATACGCCACTTTCGCCTTTCTACTCACTTGGCAATCGCCGATCGGTAAAGATAGGTCGGAGCCCAATAAATCTCCCACGGGGAGATGGAATTCTTGGCCATCCGCCGTCTTAGCATCGATCGTGAGAAACTTTGCATGCGCCGCGTTTATGGCGAAATCGAAAGAGCGCTCATTAATCTGAGCCCGAAAAGGTCCGCCGGGCAGCTCGTCCGAAAAACGAAGTTGGCTCGAAAGACGGTAGGTGACCACGTCGGACCAACTCCTCACCGTAACGCCGATGGCCAATCCTCCTTTGGCGGCGTCATTCTGAATGATTTCCGAGAACGGACATGGGCCGGCCACACACTCCGCCGTACCCCCCTTGAAAGTGCTCCCGTCGGGAGCCCTTAGCACCCCAGACGCGTCCGTCGCCTTCCACTTTTTCTCCGGGTCGCAGGTCGGTCCCTTCTTACATGGAGCGATCCCCTTATTGTTGACCTGAAACGTGGTGCCAAATTCTAAGGCCAAGCTGAGGTACGTAATCTCAGGATCCTTGCACCTTGAGTCTTTCGGATTCTTCGGCCAGAGATAACGCGTGTAAGGGAGATCGGGAACAACGCCAATTACGTCGTTGTCGTCTTGGTAACATTTCTTCGCGAAGTTGAGCGACAGCGGCACTCCAGTTTTGACTGACTTGAATGAAAACCGCCCGCTGTTATCTGTCTTCGCGTTGACCGTCCCTCTTTTCTCGTCGGCGAAGCTGACCTCGACTCCTCTCAGAGCAAATCGATTCTCCGAAATCGAATCCGCCCGCATGACTACGCCGTTCACTATTGTGACCGCAGGATCGGGCGATGGCTTATACACACCAAAAACGCCGCCAACAATCGCGGCGATAATAGCGCCAGCGGCGCCAATAACCGCAGCCCTGATTCCCTGCTGTTTGGTCATAGGAAACTAGCCTCCTGCTTGCAAGCGCAAAGCCCTGTATTTCCTGTCAGGATCTGAGAACATACAGCTTAGCACTGGTAGGCGGTATGGAGGTGATCAGGCGCGGCGACGGTCGCCGATGCGCGAGATCTCGAAGCGCTAAATAGTCGCCAGCCGTCGCGATGTCCAGACCAACACTGACATTCTGGGAGTCGATCGTTGCGCCGTACTACGCCAATCGGAAATTGGCGCGAAGTCTTAATCTGGGAAGCGTCGAACCAAGCTCCGGTCGAGTCACGCGCTACTCGGACAATGGGCACGACTTCCTCCCTTGATCGGGTAGTTGGCCCCAAGTTCGAGGAAGTGTGAGCGAACCAACCGCGCCTAACAGCGTTGCGTTTACTCAAACGACGGACTACGCGACAAGCGCACGATAGAGCGCCGACCGGCCCATGTTCAGAAGACATGCTACATTCCTGACGGGCTTCGACGAGGTCGACCCCCTCGGCGGTATTGCCCCTATCTGCGTTTACCCCTGTTTCTATCTATGGACGTCATTTCTTCCACTCACCCCACCAAGGGATCGCTGCTCATCCCGGCCGCCGGTAGCTATTTTGAGACTGGCCGCTTAACGGTCACGCGTTCCAAAAATAAAGTTGCCCTTTCCTTTCAACCTCATACCGGCGTTCCTCCCTTGCATCTCGATGTCGCCATGCTAATGCTGGGAATAGAGGTACTACCCATGTTTGACAAAGAGAAGGCAATGGCCGAGATCATCGCCAGGCACGACGCCGAGTTTCCCAACGAATCCACCGGCCCCGCCGGACCCAAAAGCGAGGCCGGCACGCAGCGCACTCGTCTCAATGCCTACAAACACGGCCTCACCGGTCAGATCCACCTTCTCACTGCCGCTGAGCAGACCGCCTTCGACGCGCACTGCAAAAGCATCTGCGAAGCCCTCGCCCCCGTCGGCGCCCTGGAAATTGATATCGCCCAAGCCATTGCTGAAGACCGCTGGCGCCTCAAGCGCGCCCGCGCCATCGAAGCCGGTATCTTCGCCGCCGGCCAGCAGGGCCTGCTCGGCTTCAATCCCGGCAATCCCAGCGTGGGCACAACCGAAGACCCAGCCCAGGTTCTCATCGAAGATACCCTCATCCAAGCCCGCACTTGGCTCGCCAAGAACGACAATTTCCTGCTTCTCGCTCTCTATGAGCAGCGCATCA
>PLDF01000287.1 GCA_003135055.1 Bryobacterales bacterium
TGGAAAAGGCTGGCCGGATATTTGAACAAAAATTCGAACATGGGAAGAGATCAAGGACCGGTCGCGATGCCGATCGCGATGAATGTGTAGACGCGCCACGAGCGGCTGAGAGTTACAAACATTCCCGTCGAGGCAACAGGTTGAAATTGGGGGCGCATTCCGCGAAGCCCTCGTATGCCGTCAGGATAGCATGGGAGCCGAAGTGGCGCGGGCCCACGGCCTGCGCGCTCCGAGCCGCTCCGAGCGCTCGGTCGTTCGCACAACATCTGTGATGGAAATACGGAGCGTTCCATGGCCTTCACTGCGCAGGCCATGGGCCATGGATCGAAGTTAAGCGCGCGGTGGGCGCCGCATTGGGATGGCGGGATTTGACGGATCTCGATTAGCCTATATAGCCTGGCGATGTTCATGTCCTTGGGTTGTTCCGCAATTTATTATCGGGTCTCGCATTTCTCGCCAGGGAAGTCGCCGGAGCCGCCGGGAAGCAGAACGGTAGAGGTGCGCATGGGATCGGCCAGCCTGAGATAGAAATAACCAATGCCGGCGAGACCTAACATCAGGTCCGGCGTCTCGTTGCAGTCGGGCGATCCGCACGGCCAAGGCAGGTGTCTCCGCTCGTAGCGGCTGGCGCCCTGCCGGCCCGCAGCCTCGGCGGCGGTGAGCCAGTGTTCCTCGCCTAGCACCTGCGCGGCATAGATCAGCAGGTCCGCGTTTCCGGCCGTGCCGTGGCAAAGCGAGAAGCTTCGGCATGAGGAATTGGGGTCCGATACCGTCGATAGCGCAGTTCGCGCCTCCGCCAGTAGTTCGGCATCGCCCAAGAGCTGCCAGGCTCGCAAGCGGGAAAACCCGATTCCCGCCGCCCCATGGCACCAAAGCACCGGATAGCTTGGCGTGGCGCCACGAAAATCCGGCCAATTCCTCCTCTCGGGATTGAAGCAGCTCCTCTCGTAGCGGAACGCTTCGAGCGCGCCCGTACGGAATCGACTCTCGCCAGTCGCGCTCCACAGTTCCAGCAGCGCCCACCCGATTCCGGCCGCGCCATGGGAGAATCCAGTCAGGTTGCGCGGCGACCCCGTGGTCTTCCAACTCCACCCATCCCCGGTCCGGACGGCTTGCGATAGCAGCAAGTCTCCATGGCCGATGGCGGTTTCCAGCAGCCGCGATCCGCCCCTTTGCCGGTGCAGATGGAGCAATACCGCGATGCAGCCCGCGCTTCCCCCAATCAGATCCAGCGTGGAAGGCTCCAGCGCCGCCTGCCGGACCACGGCATCCTCGTCCCAGTCGCCGCGAATCTCCGACGCCGCGAAGAGGATGCCCAACCCACCGGAGTACAGGCCGCATCCGGGTTGCGGCATCCCGGGTTGTGGCATCCCGGGTTGTGGCATCCTGGGCTGTGGCATCTTGGAAAGCGCCTGGCTTAGCGCCGCCAGCGCCGTCCGACGGATGATCCGGTCGCCTGTCGCCTCGGCCAGCCTCCATAGGAACAGGGCGATTCCGCTGGTTCCGCTGTAGATCCGGGGCCCCAGCGAACCATGCACTATTGCGTCGCCCTCTTTGCAGTCGGCCGTCCAGTTGCACTTGCCCCCGCTCCACAACGCATCGCGGCAGAGACGGGCGCCGATTCTATCCGCGATTTCCAGGTATTCCGGATTCATGCTGTCTGGCAGTGAGCCGGGTCGAAGGGGTACTCGTACCGCCCTGGCGAGTTGGCATTGAGCGAGATCGAGTTAAGCCAGGGCGCATCGAGCGATAGGCCACGTTCTTCGAATTGCCGCCGCACTTCCGCCAATCGATCCTCAACCGCTCTCCCGCATGAGGCCGCCATAGCTCCGGCCAGGATGGCGCAGCGGTGTTTTCCGAAACTGTCTCCCGGATCTTCCGCCAGTGCTAATCCACGCGATAAAGGCTTGGTAAACAGCGGGGTGCTTTCGTTCAACCATGGAAGCACTTCACCATGCACCCGCTCCACCAGCATCGCCGCAATCGGATAATACCTGCTGTGAATGTATAACACCGCCGCGTCCCGCCGGGGAAAATGAGACGCGTGGTTCAGGCACTTGAATCGAAACGGAATCTGAAACCGGTTGAACGCGCGCGTCAGCGTTTCCATCAGCCTCGGCGCGCCCTCGGCCTGAATATTCCAATAGACTCGCAGCAGGCTCTCACCCGGTTCGTATTCGGACACGGTCTCTCCGAAGGCGTAGTAAAAGGCCGGCTGGATATCGGCCGCTCCCGGCGTCACGAAGACTGTGATCTCAAGCGCTTCTTCCGGACCGCTTCCCATGCCGCGGCTGGTGATGTATTGGCCCGGCAGAAAGCTACGCGCCGCGCCGTTCTTGCGCGCCACAATCCGTCCATCGTCGAGCGTCTGATCGATTCGCCAGCCCTCGACCCATGCGGTGCGGCCCTGGTTGGCGGCAGCCAGCGCCTCAGTGAGATCCGGTTTTGGAGGGGCAGGCGCTTCCGCTTGCCGTTCGAGCTTTTCATCCAGAATCGAATGCGTATAACAACGGTCGTAAAGAGTGCCGCTCAACTTGGCGGCGTCATCTTGGGCGGGCAAATCGGCCTCGAGGACGGCTGTCAGTTCGGCGAGCATCTCAATTCCAATCGGCTCCGAAGAGTTGTTCGAGCGCCCATTCCGGCCGCGTGAAAATGTTCAGGCTGGCTTGTGAGAGGCGCACGGCGGCCGCATTCATCTTATCCGCGTCGTCCAGCCACTCATACGCCGTCTGCAACATGCGAGCGGCCGCGAATCGCAACGCCCGCGCCGTCATCTCCACCGGATCGCGCCGGTCTTCGCTCGCGTAGCCTTCGAGGAAAGCTTTTAGAGCGGGCTGAACCTCCTCGATGCGACATGCGGAAGACCGGCAAACCCAAAGATTCCACCAGGACTGCAACATAGTTCCGATATCCCAGAAAGGGTCGCCCCAATTCGCGAATTCCCAGTCGATTGCGTGGATGCGCTCGCCCGCGGGCGAAACCAGGCAGTTTTCGAGCTTCCAATCGCCGTGAATCGCCGTCTCCTCGCGCCACTCCTCGCGGAGCGAACCGAGCGCTCTTCCGAAATCGGAATGCTTTTGAACCACGCGCAGCAACTCGCGCTGACCTTCGGTTTGATCCTCCAGTTCATCGGGGCCGGCATCGTGAGCGGATAGACACCAGGGTTTAAAGGTTGGCAAGACGGCGGGCCTCGAAACAGTACGCATGTCCCGATGGAACGCCCCCATGGCTGCCCCGGCAAGGCGCGCCACATGCGGCGCGAAACGGTCGCGGCGGCGATGCAAGTTGCTCTGCTCCGTCAAGTATTCCAGAATCAGAATCGATTGGGCCGGGTCATAGCCATAAGACTCCGGCGCCAGGGCCTTTATCGGTTGGAAGCCCGGGTCGATCTTGGTTTGCCAGTAAACGGCGGCTTCCCGCTCCAGACTGCGGCGGCTTTTCCGATTCCACTTCTTAGGCTGTTTGACCAGATATTCGCGGGCGCCGCAAGTGACATGGAAATTCCGGTTCCGGCGGGTGAGATTGCGGACGCGATAATCTCCGCCGGCCACCGATTCCAGGTCCGCGAAACGGCGTTCCAGAAGATAGTGGAGGACGTTGGCCTCCGTCAGGAACATTGGGGCCGGCTACCGGACGTACAGCGGGGGCGGAGTGGACCATCCGGCAAGGCCAAGCTGTAACGCGAGCCGTCGATAATCGTTGCGGCGAGTCTTACAGTCGTCGCCGCCAGCGTAGATCGAAGCATCTTCCATCTGCGCATCTATGCAATTATAGCTGTGTGTGCGAGGGGGCTTGGGGTCGTCCTCCTCCGCCTGCATTGGCCCATCCAAAAGCCAAGTCTCTCGCACCACTTCAAGATGTTCCTGCGCGACTGTCCCTTGCAGCATTTCTGGAAGATCCAACATACTATCCTTTCGTGATAATAAACTAACAGAAGCGGAGGCGAACCACAAGTTTCTTTGCTGTTGGCCGCTGTTGGCCGCGGCTGGCTCGCCGGCCACCGATTCCAGGTCCGCGAAACGGCGTTCCAGAAGATAGTGGAGGAGGTTGGCCTCCGTCAGGAACATTGGGGCCGCTACCGGACGTGCAGCGGGGGCGGAGTGGACCATCCGGCCACGAAGGGCGGCATCGCGAGTTTCTCTTCCTTCTCGCAATCGCAGCTCTGGCAGGTCGAGTCCGATCCGGAGGCGCAAGCCGTTGGATCGGTACTGCAGCCCGGACCGTTGATCGTCGGCTGTTCTTCCTTCTTCGGGTAATCGCCTCTCGGCCCGTCCAGAAGCCAGGCGGATTGCATGGTCTCGCGATAATCCTGGTGGATAGCCCCTTGCACCATTTCAGGGAGATCTAACATAGCGTCCTTTCGTGTAAACACCCTAACAGAAGCGGAGTGTCCTTTACAAGTGTTTTCGACTATTTTTTAGCTATCGATCACCCTGGAGCTTCATCATCCAGATTCCGCCAGAGCGTTCCTCGAGGCTGACTACTACTTTATCCGCCGCCAGGGCTAGCGGATACTGGGACGAGGGCTCGGCTAACAAGAGCGACGGCGCGTGAAAATGCTGAATGGGAAAGAGCTTGCCCTCGGGACGTTTGGTCCGCCGATTCAAACGCTGCGCCCAAATGCAGTTATGGCCATCCCGCTCGGAACTGAAGTAGAGCAGGTTGCCATCGGGCGACCAACCTGGATTGGGATTTACATCCGGAGAGGACAGGACCTCGATCCACTCCGCTGGCGGCGGCGCGCGCTCCGGCGCAAACGGCGCGACATAGACGGTGAAATCCTGCGAACTATGGCTGCCAGCGAAGGCAATCCACTTTCCATCGCTCGAAACCGACTTTGCGTGCAGATCCAAATTCGAGCTCTTGAGATAGGGAACTACTTTGCCCGAGGCAAATTCCATCAAGCCCACAGCCTTATGAGCGGATCCCAGGTCAAAGAGTAAGAACCTTCCGTCCGGCGTCCACGCTTGGACGGCGCCGCAGTCCGAACAGAGCCTCTGAGTAGCGCCGCCATCGAACGGCGTGACAAAAGCTTCGCGGCTGGCCAGGTACGCCTCTTTCCAAGCGACGAAGCGCCCATCCCAGCTGATATCGGGTGCGGTTTTCGGGTTGCCGCCCTCGGTCAACGCCTGTTCGCGCCCTGTGGACAGATCTTTGCCCCATACTTCGTACCCGCCCGTGCGATTGGAAAGAAAAGCAAGTCTCATTCCGTCCGCGGAAATGGACCGTACCGTATTTAAACCCAGTTCTCGGGACAGACGTTGCAAACCGCTCTTGGTCTTGCCGGTATTGGCTTCCAACGAAAGGCTATAGAGGTTGGTACTCTTGTCTACGCCGGCGAAAACAGTCTGGCCGGCACTCGAGACCGAGGGGGAATGGGCATCGGCCGTCGCCGCCGTCAAACGGCTGGGCTTCCCGCGCGCCTGCCCCGTTGCGGCATTGATAGTCATCCGGCTAATAGTGGTGGGCCCGGCGCCGTCCCACTCAAAGTACACGCGGTCGCTCTGCCATGCGAAGGGATCGAACAGATCTCCTACCGGCATCACCGAACACAGTACGGCCGGCTTGTCATTGAGTGAAGCGATCCACCAAGCCTCGGGATCACTGGCGCCTTTTGCGCCCACAAAGAGGATCTTCTTCCCGTCCGGGCTCCACACTGGATCTACCGCCGCGGCAAAATCCGCCCGAAGCTGACGGGTTGTGGATGTAGCGAGCTCGAGAATGAAAATCCGGCCGCTGCCGGCCTTCAAGGGAAACGGATGCGCCAGACCGGTCCAGTATGCCACTTTCGTTCCATCCGGCGAGAACCGCGGGCGTCTTCCGCCGTCCGCAATCTTTCGCTCGTCGCCGCCCGTGGTAGGAACGATATAGAGGCCGCCCCCATCGCGCGCGGACCGAAAAACGACATGCGTTCCGTCCGGCGAGAAGCTGGGCTCCACGTCGCCCGCCGCGTCCCGCGTGAGCCGGATAGGGTCGCCGCCGCCGATCTGCTTGACCCAGATATCCAAATTGCCTTCGCCGCTTCGATCCGACGCGTAGGCTACCAACTTGCCGTCCAGCGAGAGGGCGGGGTCGATATTCAAGCCGGGGTCCGACGTGACTCGGGTAATCTCCGGCGCCCCAAGCATGTCGTCCGGCGAAGCTGAATCAAGCTTGCGCCAAACCAGCAGGCTTGCCGCCGCGAGCCCCAGCACCGCCGCAGCGATGCCAATTCGCGGAAGCCACCTTGGCTTTGGCGTTGGCTTTGGCTTCGGCTTTGCCAAGGCTTCCAACTCGCGTTGCACTTCCGCCATGCTCTGAAATCGCTGTCCCGCATCTTTGCGCAAACACCGCGCCACCAGCGATGTCAGTTCGTCCCCAACCGCCGGGTTCACCGTGCCGAGGGGCGGCGCTTCGGCGTGGAGAATCCCGGCAAGTACCTCAAGCGTTGAGCCCCGGAAGGCGGTCCGGCCGGCGAGCATCTCGTACAGCAACAGGCCAAACGAGAAAATATCGGACCGCGCATCCACCGCTTTGCTCAGCGCCTGCTCGGGGGACATGTACATAGGGCTGCCCACAATTCCACCCACCCCGGTGTGTCCCGCGGCGGCGGCCAAAGTCGCGGTGGCTTCGGATTCTCCGCGCTGCATGATCGGCTGAGTCATCTTCGCCAGGCCGAAATCGAGCACCTTCACCAGCCCCGCACGGTTCACCATGACGTTGCCGGGCTTCAGGTCTCGGTGCACAATGCCGGCCGCGTGCGCCGCCGCCATGGCCGCGGCGATTTGCCCGGCGTAGCGCAAAGCATCGTCCACCGGCAGACGCCCCGGCCGCAGCATTTGTTGCAGGGTTGCGCCTTCCACGTACTCCATCACCAGATAATTCGGACCCACGTCGTACAGCGTGCAAATATTCGGATGGTTGAGCGACGCAACCGCGCGCGCCTCGCCGTCGAACCGGCCGCTGAACCGCGCGGCCGAGACCTTGATGGCCACCGTGCGATCCAAGCGCGTGTCGCGGGCACGAAAGACCTGTCCCATCCCGCCCGCGCCGACCGCGCCCAAGATCTGGTACGGTCCCAATCGCCCGCCCGGCTGGAGGTTGTATGCCGCCGAAGGATCTTCCGGGCTTTGCGACTGTTCCGGGGTCATCGCGTTCAACTCTTGGACTGGATTTTGATCCATGTTAACCTAACGCGGCTGACACCTGCGCCCGGCAAGAAGCGGGGCCCGCCGCGCCGGTTTTCGTCCAATGCGCCGCCAGTACCCGCATTTTGCGGGTTGAAGACAAGTTCGGAGGCGCGGGAATGGAGTGGCCTCGGCGGGAACATGCGCCGGGTAGGTGGGCGGAGTGTCCGAAAATGGGACTGGGGTCGTTTGGAATCTTGAGAATCTGGGTTGGGCGGAAGGGGCGGCGTGGGAATCGCGAGTTGGGTAAGCGATTGAATATATGGGAAAAGATGGCAGTGATTGACGCGGCGAATTCGTGGTTGATAATTGCGACTGCCAAGCCCCGTTGCACCATTTCGAAGTCGTCATCGGCTTGCTCCTCCAAAGCAAGCATCCGCTGTTCCTTCGAGGCGGCCGTATCATAGCGTGGGTGATAA
>PLDF01000053.1 GCA_003135055.1 Bryobacterales bacterium
GGCGTGAGCCTGATCAAGATTTACTTCAAGCCCGGGACCGATCCGAACGCGGCGCTGAGCAACGTGTCGAACCTCGCCATGGCCGATCTCCGGCGTCTGCCTCCGGGCACTCTGCCGCCCGTCGTCCTCGGCCTCACTGCCTCCACGCAGCCCGTGTGCCTGGTGACCCTTGAAGGTAAGGGGCTGAATGAGACGCAGCTCAAGGACCTGGCGCAGTTCCAGGTCCGCAACCAGATCTCCAACGTCCCGGGCGCTTCGGTTCCGCAGCCCTTCGGGGGGACCTATCGCCAGATCCAGGTCTACGTCGATCCGCTCAAGCTGGAGGCGCGCAACCTGAGCCTGAGCGACGTGGTCCAGGCCGTGAACAGCTCCAACCTGATTCTGCCCGCTGGCGATGTGCGCATCGGGAACAAAGACTTCAACATTTACGCGAACAGCCAGTTTCCCACCGCCGAGGCCATGAACCAGATGCCCCTCAAGTCGGTGGGCAACGGATCCGTGCTGGTCGCCGATGTCGGCCATGCGGTGGACTCCGGCGCGCTGCAGTACAACATCGTGCGCATCGATGGTCAGCGCTCGGTCTACGTCCCGGTCTTCAAGCAGGGCGGCAACAGCAATACCATCACCATCGTCGACGGCATGAAGCAGGCCATCCGTCATCTCGTAGACATCCCCCCGTCGCTCAAAACCGACGTCGTCTTCGATCAGTCCGTCTTCGTCAAGCTCGCAATCAAGAACCTGGTCAAAGAAGCCACCATTGGCCTGGTCCTCACCGGCATCATGATCCTGGTCTTCCTCGGCAGCCCGCGCGCCACCGTGGCCGTGATGCTCTCGGTTCCGCTCTCCGCCCTGGCCTGTATGCTCATGGCCAACGCCCTCGGCGGCACCATCAACACCATGATCCTCGGCGGCCTCGCCCTGGCCTTCTCGCGCCTCATCGACAACGGTGTCGTCGTCCTCGAAAACATCTTCCGCTACATGGAGCTCGGCGAGCCCCCGCGCATCGCCGCCGAGAAAGGTGGCAGCGAAGTCTCCCTGGCCGTCCTCGCCGCCACCGTTACCACCTCCATCGTCTTTCTTCCCGTCGCCGCTCTCTCAGGAGTCAGCAAGTACCTCTTCACACCGCTCGCGCTCGGCGTCGTGCTTTCGATGTTCGCCTCCTACGCATTCGCCATGACCGTGGTCCCGCTCTTCTGCGCCATGTTCATCAAGCCGCACAGCGCAGCGAAACAGATCCCCGACTCCCAACACGCCGAGAAGCCAAAACGCCGTCTCGGGTTCCAGCCCATCGTCGACAAATTCAACTTCCACTTCATCCGCATTGTGAATTGGTACGAGAGCCTCGTCCGCCGTTCGCTATCCCGCCCGGGCATCACCACCGCCGGCATCCTCGGTGGCGTGGCCGTCCTGCTCCTCATCACCTTCCCGTTCCTCGGGCGCGCCTATTTCCCGCGCACCGATCCCGGCCAGTTCGTTATCAATGTCCGCATGCCCAGCGGAACGCGCCTTGAGGTCAGCGACCAGTACATCGCCCGCGTCGAAAAAATCATCCGCGAAGAAGTCCGCCCCAAAGACATGGGCATGATCGTCTCCAACATCGGCGTCTATCCCGACCTCTCTTCCATCTTTACCTCCAACGCCTCCATGGACACGGCCTTCGTCCAGGCCAGCCTCAAACAGGATTCCTCCATCGGCAGTTACGAATACATGCGGCGCGTCCGCGAGCGCCTCTCCCGCGAGATGCCCGAACTCACCACCTACTTCCAGGCGGGCGGCCTCATCGACGGCGTCATCAACCAGGGCTTGCCCGCGCCCATCGATCTTCAGGTCAGCTCCATGGACATCAACGGGGCTTACGCCCTCGCCGAGCAGCTTGCCACAAAAATTCGCTCCTTCCCCAATGTCAGCGGCACCTACATCCCGCAGGACGTCAACTATCCGGGCCTCGCCCTCAACATCGACCGCGTACATGCCGCCGAACTCGGTTTGAACCAGAAGGACATCGTCGACAACGTCATCACCGCCCTCACTTCCGATGGCATGGTCGCGCCCAGCTACTGGATCGACCCCAAAAGCGGCAACAACTATATGGTGACCGTGCAATATGCCAATCGCTGGATCCAAAACATGACCTTGCAGGACTTCGAGAACATCCCCATGCGCGGCATCCGCCCCGTCGGCTACAGCCCGCTCGATGACGCCCTCCAGGCGGCCGACACCGGCCCCGACCAGTGGATCGGCTCCCATCGCACCGGATACACGCCGCTCAGTTCCGTCGCAAGCGTCCGCCTCATCAACACACCGACGGAAGTCGACCACTACCAGATTCGCCGTGTCATCGACATCTACGTATCCACCCGCACTGAAGCGTTGCAGGGCGTCGGCGCGCAGGTCCAAAAGCTCATCGCCGACACCCGCCCGCCCCGCAATACCGTCCTCCATCTCCGCGGCGCTGTCGTCAGCATGAATCAATCCTTCAAAGAATTTGGCCTCGGCCTCATCATCTCCGTTGTCCTCGTTTACCTCATCCTCATGGCTCAATTCTCATCGTTTCTCGATCCTTTCATCATCCTCATGGCCATTCCGCCGGGCCTTGCCGGCGTGGTCCTCACGCTTCTCCTCACCCGCAGCACCCTCAACATCATGTCGCTGATGGGCGTCATTATGATGACCGGCATTGTCGTCTCCAACTCCATCCTTATCGTGGAATTCTCCGGCATCCTCCACAACCAGGGCCTGCCCCTTCTCGACGCCACCGTGGAAGCCTGCAAGATGCGCCTCCGCCCCATCTTCATGACGTCGATGGCAACCCTGCTCGGCATGATCCCCATGGCCATCGGCGCCGAAGCCGGCAGCGAGCAGTACGCTCCTCTGGCCCGCGCCGTCATCGGCGGCCTCGGCGTCTCCGTGGTGGTCACCATGTTCCTCGTCCCCGCGGTCTATCTGGCCATTCATTCCCGGCAGGAACAGAGACTTAATGAGCAACGGGGAGCCGAGGCATGAGAATTCCGACCCTGATCGCCGCCACGCTCGCCGGTTGCGCATGGCTCTCCGCGCAGACCGCGCTGCCCGCCGCGCCGGATCCGCACGTCATTGCCGCGCTGCAGAACTCCGGCACTCCGCAGACAGCCCCCGCAACCCAGACTCCGGCGTCCGCCCCGGCAACCGCCGCGCCGGACGCCAACCTTCCCCAGCTCACCCTCGCCCAGGCCGAGCAGATGGCGATTCGCAACA
>PLDF01000132.1 GCA_003135055.1 Bryobacterales bacterium
GATTTATAGCCGGACAGTTGTGGTCCCAGATAAAGGGGAAGCGTGATCGTACCGGTGGCGGTATCAATTGGGCCGGTGTTGAGTAGTTGAACAGGGCCGACGAGGCTCTGATTCACCGAAGAGGGCGGCGGTCCGAAGTAAGAAAGGCCTACTGCCGTGCCAATCGAAGCCGGGGCGGGAAACACGTTGCAGCCCGGCCCCGGGCCCATCGGCGCCGGGCCGGGCCCTTGCGCGGAGTTGGGGTCCCCTGTGGTGGTAGTAGCGTCGGCATCCGCGCGACTAAATGTCTGCTGGATCGGTCCTGGGACCAGCCGGCGCGGCGTGCGAAGCCGAGGTGAATCTTGCGCCATGGCGCCAATGCTAAGCGACATGCCGATTGCGGCAACCATCGTGCCGCTTGCAATCCTGCTAAGGTTCGAAGTCATACAACTCATGTGAGATTTTCCTCTTTATCTAAGATTTTGCGTTTGCGGGCCCTGCGCAGCGATGCGTGTTGATACGACGTACGCATTTGTTCCTTCGCGTATCCTCCTGAAAAGTTACGCTGCGACGTCGCCGACTCGATAGAGATGTTCTTTCCCGCACTGATTTCGTTGCCGGAGCGTCGGAGACTCTTATGAATGCAAGCAAGCAAACGGGGTGAGACCGATATCCGAGCAGGTTACTGACATTCACGAATAAGAGCTCATTCGCCCAACTTCGGCGGAGAGCTACGGCGGATCGTTATTGACACTCCGTGACAATTCGGCTGACCGCGACGAAGGATTAGCGGGGGGATCGGGATTACGGGCTGGCGGAACCTTCGAACGCCGGTCCTCCGGCCCCCCAATTCGAAGTTCGGTGGACCGAAATGAGCACCAAAGTGAACTGCACCGATATAGATGATCTGATAACCTCGGGTCCTGTAAACCTCCTGTCGAGGGATGCCGAGGAGAACATGGGCTTATGCAAGCACAGCAGCGATCTTGTGCGAATGCTGCAGAAAGCAGATGAAGCGCCGCTCCCCGTGGAGAGCCAGGCGGAGCGAATCCAGGCCATGATCGCCGCGCGCTTGCGGCCGGTCCGGCCTTTAGCGCCTGCGCGCTTCTTCCTGGGCACGTGCGCTATTATTTTTCTCAGTGTAGTGGCGATCGGCATAACGCCATCGGGTATGGAGGGCTGGGCCGCGCTCAACGGAATGCAGCGGATCGCGGTTTTTGCCACCATGGCCACCGGCGCACTGCTCCTGGCGGTTTCCGTGATTGGACAGATGGCGCCTGGAAACAAATACGCGCTGGCTCCTGCACTGCTGCCCATTGGTGTTCTGACAGTCCTCATCATGATTCTCGCGGTCACCTTTCGGCCCCGAGCGGAACCGGCTTTCGTGGAGAGCGGATTGGCGTGTGTCCGGAGGGGTCTTACCTATTCCATACCGGCGGCCTTTCTCTTCTGGCTAGTGGCGCGGCGCGGCGCTATCCTTTCTCCGAAGCTAATCGGGGCAGCCGTAGGCGGACTGGCTAGCCTGGCGGGCTTCACTGTGCTGGAGATCAACTGCCCGGACGTGAATGTGTTTCATATCGTGGTGTGGCACTGGGGCGTGGTTCTGATCGGTACTGCTTCCGGCGCGCTCATCGGTGCAGCCGCCGAGTACATCCAGCAGCGGCGCCACTCCAAAACCACTTAGAGCCGGCGGCCTTGTTCCGAGAGAGTCTTAGCCTCGCGACGTACATCCGCCCATTTGATGGGGATATCGCGAATGGTTCCGGACAGTTGCGCCGTCTCCAGCAGATCGAGAGCTTCCAACAGCACACGCTTTTGCAGATCGCGGTGAAACGGGACGCCAAAGTGATGGCCCATGGGCCACGGTAGAAAAATAGCACGAGGCGCCTTGATCTTTTCCGTCACATCTCGAGCGACGGTAACTGAGACCGTGGGTATACCGCGCGCCTCAATCGCACGTTGGATCAGTCCGACGGACTGATGGCAGATGGGTCAAGCGGGGACCAGCAAGGCGGCATCGGCTTCCTCTTCCATCGCAACCGCTTCGGCGACCCCGTGCGCGACCGTGCGCTCAAACCTCTCCGGATCCATGTTGTAACCGATGAAGCTGAAGAAATTCGCGGTCAGGCCGCCGAGCAGACCCTCCGCCGCTAATTCCTGCAGCCGTTCGATCGGAAAGATGACGTTGATATCAAGGTCCGCGTCATCGTGCGGATACTTCAGTTGATGGATTATCAAGTCCTCGTGCCGCGCGGATGACGGAACGCGCCGGAACCGAAAGTCCCCGAAGGGGTGGCAAACGTCGAGAGCGGAATCGCTCTTGCTATGCACGCCGCACGAACTGATCAACGTCAGACGCGCTTGGGAGAGAGGCTTTCGAGACCGGGCCAGCGGCACGAAATCGGATTTTTCGATCATCGAGCCCGGATATCGTTCGTTGATCGTGTGCCAAAGTCCCGGGCGTAGCTATGTGCCGGTCTCGCGCGGATCGTTAGACTCTCTATTGGCTCCCGTCATGAATCCATTCCCCGGATTTTCGGATCAGGTAAAAGTGCAAGTGGAAATAGAGCAATGCCAGCGTGGACTCGTCGGCCGCCAGCGCGCAGGCAATCGCGTCTTCATCGACGAGCTCGTAACGCAGGAGGATCTTGATGGCTTCCGGCCAAGACTTATCGATCTCCCGTGCCCCGGTTTGCTCATTCCATCGCCCAGGTGAAGCCGGACAAAACGGACCAGCTCATCGTTCTGTCCGGCCGATGCCGCCTCTTTCAAGAATGGAACGGACATGATCTTCTACTGTGCATGGTTCTGCCCTACTATTGCGCGGGCTTGCGCTTTGGTAAGGCGTCCTGGATTTCGGCGGCAGTGGTCCGCCCGCCGTGCTCCTTGACGATCTTGCTGAAGAAAATGGCTCCCTGCCGATCGATCAGGAATGTCGACGGATATGCCGTCTCGTGGGGCGCATCCCACCTGATCCCGTACAAGTTCGTGACCTCATAGTCGGGATCCAACACCAGGTCGAAATGATCCGGCAATTTCTTGTCGGCCAAGAACTCATTCGCCTTAGCGCCAAGATCTTGCGCTGGACCGGGGTATACCAACACCACGTGCGCGCCGGCGTCAGCGAAACCTTGCGCCTTCTGGATGAAATCCTGAACCTGGCGGTTGCAATACGGGCATTGGTAGCCGGGGTACCCCCGCAGCACCACCAGCACTACGGGACCTTGCGACATTACATCCGAAAGGCGGACGTGCTTCCCCTCGGGCGTGGACAACGTGAAGTCTCGGGCCTTTTCACCCACGACTGGCGGCGCAGCAGCGGCGAGCGGCAGTACAGCCGCACACGCAAGCAAAGGAATCAGTATGCGCTTCAACGGAATTACCTCTCTTTTGGTAAGAATTTTCGGCCAAACCAAGCCGTACTGATCTGTTCGCCGCCGGCCCCGGGGAAGTTACGCGGTTGAGATTTAATTAGCGAAAGCCGCCCGACACCGGAATCATCTGGCCCGTGATCCAGGCGGCGTCGTCGGATGCCAGAAAAGCAACTACGTTGGCGATATCGCGAGGCACGCCAATCCTGCCGAGTGGCGTTTGCGAAATCGCGTTCGGCTTCATTTCGGCCGACCCGGCCATCGCAGCGAATCCTTCGGTCTCGGTTGCCCCTGGTAGAATCGAGTTGACCAGAATCTTTTTCGGACCCAGTTCCCACGCCAAGCTCTGGGTGAAGGCGTCGACCGCCGCTTTGGTGGCGCTATACACCGATAAATTGGCACGGGGCGACAACGAAGCCACCGAGGAAATATTCACGATCGATCCACCTCGCTCGCCAAATGCCTGGGCTGCGGCCTGCGCCACAAAGTACACGCCCTTGACGTTTACATCGAATTGCCAATCGAAATTATGCTCGTCGACGGCCTCAAGCGGACGCGGTTCGTAAACCCCCGCATTGTTCACCAATACGTCGACTTTGCCGAATTCCGTCACGGCGGAATCGAACAGACGTCGAATATCCGCGAGTTTGCTTACGTCGGCCTTCACGGCCGTGGCGCGGCCGCCGCGAGCCGTAATGCGCGACACGACGTTTTGCGCATCGGCGTCGCTGGTTGCGTAATTCACGACCGTTGCCGCGCCTTCCTCAGCCAGCTTCTCCGCAATCGCGGCGCCGATCCCTTTGGATGCGCCCGTCACAATCGCCACTTTACCTTCCAATCTTGCCATCATGCCTCCTCGTGAACTTGTCACACGAGTGAGATGAGCGCACTCGCAACAGCGATTCAGAGTTCCTTTTGCGCCTTGTGTTATTGGCCGAGGCTGCTTGCGATGAACTGCTCCGCATCTTCAACCGTCGTGTACGGAACCAGTGTGCAGTTGGGGTGCGTGTTACCGCTAATCAACAGCGACACTCTCTCTTGCACTTCGCGGCGAAAGAGCAGCATGACCTTCTTGTCCGTTGAGCCTAGAAGATAGCCGGTCTCGAACCCTAATCCAAAGGACGAACCCGAGACTTCGGCGATGAAGCGATCGCATTGCTCGAGCCAGGCCATATCACGGCGGAATACGTCCTGTGGGCTGATCGAGCGGTCTGCCTCCCAGGCATTATCGCTGACGAGGTGGCGCGTCAAAACCTCGTGTCCAAGCTCCTCCAGCAACCGCACAACCCTCCGTGCGGTATCGATGGCAGATCGGTCGCCGGCCACCGTGAAGCCGAAATAGATTTTCATATTGCCAGGGTAACGTACGCTTGCGGCAAACCGGCGTAACTTTCGAAGATCGGTTCGCGAATGGAAGAGTGAAGGCGCTGCCATCTCGCAAGCAACTTTTGCGTCGGCCTGGAAGGGAATCATGTCATACTTCAGATTTTTCGCCGCCGTTCTCGCTCTAACAGCGGGCGCACTCATCTGCGCGGCTGCCGATAACGACTCTCCCCGTGTCCCCGTATTACTGGAGCTTTTTACGTCTGAAGGTTGCTCCAGTTGTCCGCCGGCCGACCGCCTGCTCGAACTTTTCGACCAGAAGCAACCTGTGCCGGGAGCAGATCTGATCGTGCTGAGCGAACACGTCGATTACTGGGACCGTCTGGGCTGGAGGGACCCGTTCTCTTCGTCGTTATTCACCGCGCGACAGCAGGAGTATTCGTATCGGTTGCAGGGCGAGGGCGTGTACACGCCAGAGCTCGTGGTTGATGGACGGTTCGGATTCGTGGGCAGTGACGGGCGCAAGGCCATGTCGACCATTCAAGAAGCGATGCGCTCCCCGAAAATTCCGATCGCGATGTCCAATGTGACGCGAGATGGAAACCAGGTGACGGTACACATCGAAGTGCCGGCCGCCGATCAGAGTTTCAAAGGCGGGCGCGGCGTTCTGTACGTCGCTCTCGCCGACAACCGCGCGGAATCCCAGGTCGCGCGCGGAGAGAACGCTGGGCGCTCGCTGGCGCATGTCGGCGTGGTCCGCGTCCTCAAGCAGGTGGGCGCGATCGATCTCGAAGCAGCCACGGCCAGGAATGTCATGGTCGCGATTAAGCCGGGAACAGGAGCGAACGGGTCTCGGCTCGTTGCGTTCATTCAAGATGCGAAGACGGGGCGGGTGCTAGCCGTGACAGCCCAGATGCTCTAGACGGTCGTTAACATGAAAACGAAACTCGCAGTGCTACTTTTGTCGTCCGCCGCGCTTCAAGCAGGGAATCTTCCGCTTAACGCCGTTCGACAAGAAGGAGCGCAGACACTATGACTACGATGAAAATTCAGGTTCGCCAGGTTTCCGCCTCGACGTCCGAAGCGACGCTCCGGACCCATCACGTGCTTATCGACAGGCCCGTTGAGAAAGGCGGCACGGATAGGGGTCCCATGGGAGGAGATCTCTTCCTTGCGTCGGTGGGCGGCTGCTTCATGAGCAACCTGCTGGCGGCGATCCGGGCCCGTGGAGAGCAAATCTCTGATGCGCGCCTGGAAGTGATCGGCACAATCGCCGAGTCACCGGCCCGGTTTTCAGCCCTGGAACTGTACGTCACCGCCGACGGCGCGAACCCTGAGCTTCTTGAAAAGCTGGTGGAAATTGCGGACCGCGGCTGCATCATGATGAACACTCTGCGTGGAAAGCTGGATGTTCGCATCCGAATCGGCGCGCTCGCCTGAAAAAGGCAAGGCCGATGAAACCGCGAGCCGTCGTGTTCGATGCTTACGGCACTCTGTTCGATGTGCATTCCGCCGTCCTGCGCGACGGCCACGGCATCACGGGCGATCTTCGCGCCTTGTCCGAATTGTGGAGGCAGCGGCAACTGGAATACACCTGGCTGCGATCGCTCATGGAGAGATACGAGGATTTCCGAGTTTTAACCGAAGCGGCGCTGCGTTCGGCTGTCGGGCAACTTCGGCTTCAGGTGAGTGAAGCTCAACTTGGCGATCTCATGCGGGCTTACCTGTTTCCGTCTGCGTTTTCGGACGTGAAACCGGGCTTGGAATCATTGAAGGGAATTCCGCTGGCGATTCTCTCGAACGGAACGCCCGAAATGTTGGAATCCGCCGTACGGCATAATGCCCTCGAATCGTCTTTTGCCGAGATTATTTCCGTTGACAACGTGCAGATTTACAAGCCGTCGCCCAGGGTTTACGCGCTCGGAGTTGAGACCTTTCGCCTTCGGGCCGCCGAGATGCTGTTTGTTTCCTCGAACTGGTGGGATGTCGCAGGAGCAAGTTCTTTTGGTTATATGGTTTGCAGGTGCAACCGGTCCGATGCCGATATCGAGTTCCTGACCGCGGCACCGGACCTGACGGTGGCCCGGATTGATCAGATTACAGATCTTTTTTAAAATTCTCATGAACAGCGTAACTTGTCGTTCCGTGGTTGCGAACAAGTCCAGGTGGAGTATAGCCTGCGGGAGAACCGTGAGGTCGGACGGGCTTGTGCGGAACTGGATCGCTGGATGGAGCGCTACCAGCAAGCCGATCCAGAGGCGCCGGCCGTCCTGGTCTCCGCGCTCAGCCTCGGCTTGCTGAGATTTTTCCGGAGCCAATCGGCGACGCCGGGGCAGGCAGAAGACCTGCTGCAAGACACGTGGTTGAGAATTCACCGTGTACGGCACACTTACCGCCCGGGCGAGCCGGTGTTGCCGTGGATCTATGCAATCGCCCGCCGCGTCCGCGTAGACGGCTACCGGCGGAGCCGAAGGATCGACAGTCACGAGACGGGTATGGAGGTGCTGCCCGAGCGGCCTGCCGGGGGTGAGCCTCGACATGCGCTTCCGGTTTTTGAAGCACTGGTGGCCGCGCTACCCGAAGCGCAGCGGGAAGTCATCACGATGTTGAAAGTGGGAGGACTGAGTTTGGAGGAAGTCGCGCGCGCCACATCATCGACTGCAGGCGCGGTGAAACAGAAAGCGCACCGTGGATACGACCGACTCCGAAAACTGCTTCGGAGCTATGTGGATGCGGCGGGAGGTGGTCAATGAATTGTCAGGACATTAATCAGGCGATCGTCGAGGGATCGGCTTCGCCCTTGGCGCCGGAAGCGGAGGAGCATTTGCGAACCTGCGCCCGCTGTAGGGAGCTGGTAGGAGCGCTCAAGCTGCGCCCTCCCGCGGACGTGCCTTCGCCAATGGTTTTACGCGAGATCGAAAGAGGGCTCGTTGCGAATCTGCGCCCGGTGCGCCCGATCGCGCCGAAGCGCTACATTTTCGTGTCCATGATGGCGATCTTCGCCGTGACCGCTGTTCTGGGTCTTTCCCGCTTTGGAGCCTTCGCCATCGCTGCCATGACGCCGCTTCAGACGTGCGCTATTTTCGGAGCCTTGGCGATCAGCGCGGGACTGCTGGCGTACTCGCTCGTGAATCAGATGGTCCCCGGAAGCCGGTACCGCGTTCCTCCAGGTAGGGCGCCCCTCGTCATTATGATGTTGCTCATGGTTTCGGTCGCAGTCCTGTTTCCGTTTCAACAGGAACGAAGCTTCTGGTTCAGCGCCTGGGTATGCATCCGAGGGGGCACGCCTGTTGCAGCCTTCGCGGCGGTCCCCTTATGGCTAGTGCTGCGTCGGGGCGAGATTCTTTCTCCGATCATGACTGGAGCGGCGACTGGGCTACTCGCGGGTCTGGCCGGCGCCACCGCTCTGGAGATTCACTGCCCGAACCTGGACGCGTGGCACATCCTGGCATCGCACCTCGGCGTCGCGGTGATCGGCGCCGCCGTCGGTCTTCTTGTGGGGTGGGCAGTGGAAAACCGGAAACTGATCCTTCGACCGTAACTTCCCCTGCCGCGTGCGCGAATATATTACTATGGCAAGTGCAAAATTAATCGTGGCGTATCCACAACCCAAGGACGCCGAAGCTTTTGATGCGGTCTATGAAAAAGAGCACGTCCCCCTGGCGGTGGCCAAACTGGCTGGAAAAACGAGGATCGTCGCAACCAAGGTGTTGCAGTCCCCTCAGGGCGCGCCGCCATTCTATCGCATCGTCGAGGTTCATTTTCCTTCGATGGAAGCGCTTCAGGGATGCGCGGAATCTGCCGGCGGTAAGGAAACCTTGGCCCACGCGGTGAAAATCTCGTCGGGTGGACCGCCGGTGATCATGATCGCGGAAGAAGATACCTTCACATTTTAGGAGCTGATATGAGAAGGAGCAGCGAGCTGTTGAAGCGGCTGTGCTTGTTGGCCCTGCCGATCGCCGCACTTCACGCACAGAGCATCAAGACCGGCCCGGAGGTGGGCCAACACGCGCCCGCGTTTTCCGCGACGGACCAGAACGGTCGGACTCAGGAACTCAAATCGATCATGGGACCCAAAGGCGCCATGCTGGTCTTTTTCCGTTCTGCGGATTGGTGACCGTTCTGTAAAATCCAGCTCGTGGAGCTGCAACAGCATCTCGATGCAATCCGGAAAGAGGGACTCGGCGTCGCGGCGATCAGTTACGATTCCATTGGAGCGCTCAAGAGTTTTGCCGACCGCCAGCACATCACGTATCCGCTTCTCTCAGACCCGGATTCGAAGATCATCCGCGCCTTCGACATTTTGAACGAGACGACCAAGCCGGGGACCTTGACTTACGGCATCCCCTATCCAGGTATTTACGTTGTGGATGCGCAGGGCAAGGTCTTGTCCAAATACTTCGAAGACGACTACAAAGACCGCGTTTCCACGGCCGACATTCTGGCCCGCCAGTTCGGAGCCCCAGTCTCGGCGGCGCAAAGAGTCAATGAAACCAAGCATCTCAAACTTACGACGTCGGCCAGTAACGACCTCGCGCGGCCGGGCCTTCGCATTGCGCTAAGTCTCAAAATCGAGCTGAAACCCGGCATGCATCTCTACGCTCCCGGCGTCCAGGGCTACATTCCGATCGACTGGCAACTGGAGGATGGCGGACCTGCGGCCAAACGCCATGCCTTCAAATATCCTGCTTCGGAGATGTTACGGTTGGAAGCGATCGACGAGACCGTTCCCGTTTATCGCGGGCGCATCCGGATAGAGCGGGAGATCACTTTCGGGCAAGAGGGCGCTCTGAAGCCGCTGGTCGATGCTTCCGGCGAGCTGGTCGTGAAGGGATCGTTCCGGTATCAGGCATGCGACGATCGGAAGTGCTACCTGCCGCAAGATGTGCGGCTCGAATGGCACTTCAAATACGAAGGTCTGGATCGGCAGCGCGCTCCGTCTAAGTTCCAGCGCAAGCCGAATTGAGGGGAGGACTCATGTCCGAAGTGGTCTACCGTTCCGAAGTCCGAATCGAGCGAGTGAAAGGGCCGGTGCGCAAGGCGTATCTTCCGGCTGAATCGGAGCCGGTTATTTTTGGTGTCCATGGCGCCGTAGCGGAGCATTATAAGGTCCCGCCCGACGTTGCGGAACCAAGAGCAACCACACTCGACTACATCGTCGCCGCCGCGGCAGGCTGACTTACCGGAACCTTTGGAGGCGCGCTGGAGGCGCGTCAAATCAACGCGTCCGGTGGACGCCTGGTCGGCGAAGCTATCGGTGAGATTGAGTTGGAGGATAACGTCCTTGTGATCCGGCGCATTCACGTGCGGATGAGACTCAAAGCCGACGAACATCAGTGGGAGACCGCTTCGCGTGTGCAGGGGATCTTCGCAGACAAGTGTCCGGTTTATCGAAGTCTGAAGGCGGCGATCACGATGACCACCGAACTCATCCTCGAATCGCCGGCCGCGTAGAGCGCCAACGGTCTCCGGCCTGCGCCCAAACGGCCGCAAATTCAACTAAGGTGAGTAGTCCAGAGCCCGTTGGCCAGCTTGACCATCACGCTTCCGAAGTCAACACGACAAATATATGCAGAGAATGCGCCGTGACTTTCGGCCCGCGCCGCCGCGAAAGGTTCCATTGGAAAGGGAGATCAAATGAATCGCGCGGGAACCTCCAAGACGACTACCTGCCAACTAAGGAGCTCGATGGGCTCGGTGTTCCACCGGCCAAATCGCCGTGTCACAACCGCATTTCGCCGCTGCGTTGTCGAAGGCTTCAATTGGATCAAAAAGGGAAGCTCTGTTCTTCCGCGATCATGATCACCGGCGGACCGCCAGACGAAATCTTCATGGCGTTAGCCAGCGTTTCCTTCCCACCTTCCGAGGCTGCACACTCTTCGAGAGACTGCATCGAGGGAAAGTGAGCCTCGGTAATCCGATAGTACGGCGGCGTGCCTTGCGGCGACGCTAAGGTCCTGGTGGCGACGATCTTCGTTATGCCGTGTAGCCTGTCGATCGCCAGAGGTACGTGTTCCTCTTGATACGCCTTTTCAAAGACTTGTATGTCCGTGGGTTGCGGATAGGCTACGATCAGCTTCGCAGTTGTCATGTTAATCCCTCACAAGGCTATTCGTCCGTCCCGAAAGTAAAGTTACGAAGCGGTAAGAAAGCGGCACGACTGGCTATGGTTCTTTAAATTGCCAGCCTCGGGTCAAAAGCAACCAGGCAGCTAGGGCTCGCTCTTTGGCCCAGCCTCACTTTTTCGGCGGGCCGCCCAATACTTCTTCATTCTTGCCGAGACCTCCTGGCGCTCGTCGGGGTTCATGGATCTTCGTCCATGCCGCCTTCCGCTGCTCGGCGCTGGCGGCACACTTCCGCCGGCAGCGCGCTGCAACTCTTCAAGCGAAGCGATTACGCGCTCCAGCTTTTCCTTCTCGGCGTATAAGTCTTGAATCGCATTGTATAGGTCCATCGCTGCTCATCGTCGTCGCGACCCGCTCCCCAGAGGGGGGGCGGATCTCGGAAATTATGCTGCCTCGGCAAGCCGGACCTGCTCTGTCTCAAGGACTCTGTAATCGCCTCGGTCGGCGGCTTCCTGACACTGTAGACACAGTCGCGCCCAGGGCACCGCCTCCAGGCGCCGGAGGCTGATCTCTTCCTCGCAATGCAGACACATGCCAAATGTGCCAGCGTCAATTCGACGAAGGGCGCTCCGAATCTCGCGAAGTAACCCGGACTCACGGTCCAGATTTCGAATCGCAATTTCTCGGGCAACGGCGCCCTCGATCTCGTCCAGTTCGTCGGCGCTCTTCTCAATAATGATTGCATCGCGGCTTTGCAGTATTCTGGAGGCGTCGGCTTCCTTGGCTTTCAGCGCGGTCATGATGCTGTTGATGTTGAAGTTGGGTTTCGTCATTTGGCCCTCCCGGGCTCGCTCTGTCTAACTATTCGCCCACACGCCTCGCCGGTTACGGTGCTTTTCCGCAGTTGGATTCGTAACCGGCTCGCGTGCGATTGCGAATGATCGAAGGGGTATCACATGCAAGCATTGTTTCTGCTCCTCCCTTGGGCCGTGGCCGCGCAGACGGCTAGGTACAACATCCGGCCAATGCAGGGAAACCGCTTCGCGCTCGAAGTGTTCAAGAGCAAGCTGTGGGAAGGCAGGAAGCACACGTTCCTGTTCGACCGATTCAGCGGATCTCTCGCCTTCGATCGCGAACGGCCCGAGCGATCGAGTGTCCGTTTTGTAGTGGAATCTGCAAGTGCCCGATGCGTCGACGATTGGGTCAAGCCGGACCAACTCAAGGACGTCGAAAGGGCCGCTGTCCGGGAGACTATGGCCGCCGCGGCGTACCCGGAAATTCTCTTTCAGTCGACTACGATTACGATGGAATCGCCCGATAGATACGAAGTCCGGGGCCTATTATATTAACGATTCGGGGCCAAGCAAAGCCGGTTATGCTTACGCTACGGGCGGCGATACGCGAAGAAGGAATCTGGATCGAGGGCTCGGGTCGCGTCAGACTCTCCGATTTCGGTCTGAAGCCGCCCCGCGGGGTCCTTGGCGTCCGGCTCGTGATCGGCACCAAGGACGAAATGAATGTCCTGTTCGGACTGTTGGCAACAAGCCGGTAGACAATCGGCCACCGTCGCTCCGCTTAAGCACTCTTTTGCAATGGCGCGTCCATAACCGGCACCCGGTCCGGCCGGCCCAAATCGCTCCATCCGGCGTGGCTGGCCGACACGACCGAGAGTTCATGCGGACACGCAGCCAGGATGGATACTGAAAAATCTACGTCAGGAACCTCAGCATAAGCGGATGAAATCGCGTCCTGTTCCAGGTTGGATGCCGTGGGCAACCTCAGCGAGGCAAAGAGAGCCGGCGCCGTCTTGCGGATCAGGTTGAGGAATGCACTTGCGGTCCCGATCATTACGAAACTGTTCCAAAGGCATCCCTTTTCCATCAAGTTCTCGGCGACTTCCATGGACGGCTTCTCCCAGAATCGTTTGATTGGCTGTAACGAACCATCGCCCGATAGTATTCCCGACCGGGCGGGTTCAATCCATCCGTATTCCGTCTCGGGGCGATCGGCGCGCATTCCAAGCAGCACCACCCGTTCCGGCAGGTATTCAGCCCCGGTAAACATGAATTCGACATACTTTGAATAAACGGCCTCATCCGAGAAGTAGTGATCGGACGGGAATATTCCGACTACCGCGGAGGGATCGAAACGCATGACCTTCAGAATGCTAAATAGAATCGCGATGCCTGTTCCGCGGTTGGCTGGTTGCTCGAAGACACGCGCCGGATGTACTCCTTCCAGCAGCGGCTTGTAATAGGGCTCGTGGGATCGCGTCACCACATACGCAATCTGATCCTGACGAATGTTGCGACCCACCCGATTTGCAGTGCCCTGGAGGAGCGTGGAGCCATTACCCAGGATGTCGCAGAATTGCTTGGGCCGCTCGTCGCCTGCGATTCTACGCGAGAGGCCTCGCAGGCGGGAACCATTGCCGCCCGCAAGTACCACACCCCAGCGTCTGCCGCGTGGGGTTCCAAACGTTACAGCCGTTTCATAATTCTTCATCATG
This sequence comes from Bryobacterales bacterium, assembly GCA_003135055.1. Taxonomy (GTDB): domain Bacteria; phylum Acidobacteriota; class Terriglobia; order Bryobacterales; family Bryobacteraceae; genus PALSA-243. The sequence continues at coordinate 13,248 of PLDF01000132.1, forward strand.
AGTTTAGATGTCGATGACCAACCGGCCCGAGTTGCGCCCGCATGGGCCTTGAAGCCGGCGCGGATGGCCCGTCACTGATGCCTTTCAGCATTACATTCGCTTCAACCTTCCGTGGAGTTACGCAAACCCGTTGCGCAGACCATAACGTCACCTTTGGCATTCCTCCGGCGAATGCACACAGCAGAGACACTGCTCAAGGAGCGTATCCGATGAAGAAGCATTCAAAAACATGGTTGCGGCCGTGCCGCGCCCGGAGCCTTGGCGAGAAGCGCCGGTATTTGGATCCAAGTGAGGATACAACGAAAGCTCTAAGCTTGATGGCCCATCCAAAGCCTACGGGATCGCTGAAGCCGGGAGCAAAGTAGTATGACTGTAAGAAATCTGGTGGGAACAGTGATCCCCAGCTTGCTAATTCTATTGGCGCCAGTTTTCGAAAGTGGGGCGTCAGGCGGCCGTGGAGAATTCGATTCCTATTTTGAGACTCCCGATTTGGCGTCACCAAACCTCCCCGGCGCCCGTGTGAGTCTCTCCTGCACGGTAATAGCCGATCCGCCAAGGTTAGGGTTCGATCTGCGCTTTCATTCCGGCTACCGCGCCACGTTTAGCATCAAGTCTCTGGCCGCCGCCGGTGGGTGGTTGCATGCGGTAATGCGCGTGAAGCCCGCGGCGCCCGGCGGTAAAACCGTGTTCTTAGGGCAGCGATTCACAATTCCCGATGTTCCCCTGGACGCCAAGGGAGAAGTCACGCTTGCCGGCGGGTTCGATCTCGGCCCAGGCCGCTATCGGGTCGACTGGATGATCCGCGACGCTAACGAACGAGTCTGCTCATCAGTTTGGAACCTGGAGGCCAAGCCAGGACGTGGGGAGGGCGACCTCCCGTTTACACTCGAGCCGAATTCGATCTCCGGCGGGGAAGAGGATGCCGCCGATTATGAGTCTCAGACCCGGCGCGACCAAACTCACCCGCTCGACGTGAAGATCTTGTTGAATTTATCTCCTCCCAAGGCGGGCGACGTCCTGAGCGCTGCCGATGCAGGTGCTCTATTCTCGATCCTAAGCGGCATTGCTCGCGAACCCAATATCGGCCGCGTGAGTTTGGTAGCTTTCAATTTGCGCGGACAGAAGGTCGTTTACCAACAGGAGGAGGCCAATAAGATCGACTTCAGCGCTCTGACGAACGCCCTGTGGTCGCCAGCCGGCTCAACCATAGACTACCGCCTCTTTCAGGACCGGCTGAGCGAGACGCATTTCGTGACCAAGTTACTAACCGATCAACTCGGCGCGCGAACCCAATCGCCCGACGCGATCATCATCGTCGGCCCCAAGGTTACCCTCGACCGGAAAGTGCCTCTCGAATCGTTAAGAGCGGGAGGCGTCGCCATGTGCCCCATTTTCTACTTGAACTACAACCCCAATCCCGTCGATGAACCGTGGGCCGACACCATCGGCTCCGCATTGAAAGCCTACAAACAAGCAAGGTCGTACAACATTCAGCTGCCGCACGATTTGGGGGTGGCGATGAAGAAGATGTTGTCCCGTATGTCCCGTATAGTCAAGGCGCCAACGCCAACTGTGAGTAGCGCCGCGTTCTAACGCTGTGGCTTTGATCGGCTAGAATCAGAGAAGTCGAAAATCGATGACGATTCAGAAGGAAGACAGCAACCTGCTAAGAGTCGGCGTGGCGCAGATCGCGCCAGTGTGGCTGGACCGCGCCCGGACTCTCCTCAAGGTCGAGACCTACGTGGAACAGGCTGCCGGGCAAGGCTGCCATCTCGTTGTGTTCGGTGAAGCGCTGGTTCCGGGGTATCCATTTTGGTTGGAATTGACCGATGGAGCGCGATTCAACTCCGCGCTACAGAAATCCATTTTTGCCGAGTATTCCGAGCAGGCGGTGCAACTGGAGGCGGGGCATCTCGATGGATTGCGCGCAGCGGCCGCGCGGCGCCACATCGCAATCTACCTGGGAACGATCGAGCGCCCGGCCGACCGCGGATCGCAAAGCTTATACTGCTCCCTGATCTTCATCGATCCGGACGGGCAGATCGCGCAGCCCCATCGAAAGCTGATGCCCACGTACGAAGAGCGGCTGGTGTGGTCGCCGGGCGACGGCGCGGGATTGCGCACGCATCCGCTCCGGCCGTTCCATGCCGGTGGATTGAATTGCTGGGAGAACTGGATGCCACTGCCACGCGCCGCTCTTTATGCGCAAAGCGAGGACCTGCATGTGGCAGTCTGGCCGGGATCCGCCCGCAACACTCGCGATATCACGCGCTTCATCGCGCTCGAATCACGGTCTTATGTCGTGTCTGTCTCGGGCCTGATGCGCCGCGAGGATATCGGCGCGGGCTCCGAGTGGCGAGAGCTGGTAGCGTCGGCGAGCGCCGATATCCTGGCCGATGGCGGTTCGTGCATCGCCGGTCCGGATGGGGAATGGGTGATTCAGCCGGCTCCTCCGCGCGAAACGCTTCTAGTGGCGACGATCGATCACAAGCGCGTACGGGAAGAACGTCAGAACTTCGATCCATCGGGACACTACTCCCGACCTGACGTAACTCGCCTCCTGGTGAACCGCAAACGTCAGCGCGTCTTGGCCTTGACCGATTGAACGAAATGGAACAATTCAAGCATATTCCGTTGGTTTTTCCCCGCGTCGCCTCCAGCGAGCAACTGCGGGCTTCGCGGGAGTTTCTATCCCGCATGTCCGCGCGCCGCTCGGTCCGTTTCTTTTCGGATGAACCTGTACCTTTCGAATTAATTGAGAACGCAATCCGTTGCGCATCGTCGGCTCCGAGCGGCGCGAATCAGCAGCCTTGGAGGTTTGTAGTGGTGCAGGATCCTGCGGTCAAGCGCAAGATCCGCGAGGCCGCGGAGGGCGAAGAGCGCGAGAGCTACCAGCACCGTATGCCGACCGAGTGGTTGGAAGCGCTGGCTCCGTTGGGCACGGACTGGCACAAGGAATTCCTCGAAGTGGCGCCATCCCTGATCGTGGTGTTTCGCATCGATTTCGGATTGGCGACGGACGTGGAGGGTGACCGGAAGATCAAACACTACTACGTGCAGGAATCGGTTGGAATCGCAACCGGATTCCTTCTGGCCGCTCTCCACCTTAGCGGGTTGGCCACGCTCACGCACACTCCGAGCCCCATGGGATTCCTCGCCAACCTCTTGGAGCGTCCACGGAATGAACGTCCGTTCGTTCTGATTCCGGTCGGCTTTCCGAGTCCTGACGCAACGGTTCCCGAAATTTCAAAGAAAGCCCTGAACGAAGTCATGGAAGTCCGCTAGAGGTGTGGTGGTGAACGAGGATCGCGGGCACGCCAGCGGCTCACTCATAAACTTCAGCGAGGCGCGGAATTGGATCGGGTCTCGGGGTCGCAGCGCATGCTGCTCGTGCAGAATGCTTTCCGGCGATCATTGTCTGTCCAGTGCCAGAACGTGCAACTACAATTGGATCGGCGCCGAGGGCAGAACCGGATTGAGGAAAAGTTAGCCAATTCGCTTCCGCCCCTCCTGATTGCAATGGTCCTCAGACGAGCAGCCGCGTTCCCGGGATCGAATCCATACACGCTCTCCGCCAGATGCGGCCTCAACTCAAATCGTCGCCACATCCGGGGACGGCGCCGTGTTCCCCAACCGCCCGCATCATCAGATCGCTAACTCTGCGGCGCGCGGATCCGCGGCCTAGCTGAGCGGCGTCGTCGTGGAAGGACCCGCATCGCACGGAAGGGCCGCAGAAGAAAGCGGTATGAAAATTCCCCCATCAAATGGCAGACCGGTTCGCCGCTTTTAACCGGCGCGGCGCGGTATTTGTGGATAAGGTGCAGTCTTACAACACAGTGGAACCGGCCATCGATCTCACCGCGCGGAGCTTTCTTATGTTCGCCTGGGGGATCGCGGGCGCGCCGGGGTGGTTAACCCATAGCTCCACCGCGGCGCGGCTTGTCACTTGTGCCGGATGTCTGCCGGCGAGCGCTGTCTATCGAGGGGCAGAATGTGCACGTGCCATTCGATCGGTGCGGAGGCCGGTAGAAAGCAAGTCTTACTATCGCAGGCCTGATACACAAGTTTCCCGGTGATCGTGAACGTTTTACCTTCCGGCCCGAGAGACTCGGAGAACGCATAGGCGGAGCTCACTTTTATGTCCTGCCGTATGCGAAATGTGCCTTCGAAGACGGGTACATTCTCCTTGATCGCCGGCATATAGAGGACCTTCGCACGCGGGTAAACCGACGGCGTCACTTCCAGTTCCGGTGGAGAGTCGATCACGAGGCTGACGGTTTTGTAGCCCGTCGTTCCCGGCGCATACACGTGGATACCGCGCGGGAGCCGCACTTCCGCGGCCAAAGTGAGACGGCTTCCGGGAACAGCGGCGCGGTCGGATTGCTCAACGGCGAGCTGAAGATGCGGCGCTTCAACCGTACCGGTCACCTCTTCGCCAAGTTCCGGGAATATCTTAGAAATCACGTTATTCCCCGAGTTCCGAGTCCGGTACTTGGCTTCGAAAAACTTCTCGCGAATGACGCCCTTGGAATCGATGAAGAAATATCCCGGTCGCGCCATGCCCTTGTATTCTCCGACTGCTTCGGGGTTCAACAAATCGTAAGCCCTGATGATTTTCGAATCCGGGTCGGCGATTAATGGGATCTCGATGTTTCGCCGTTGGGTGAAGTCTTTCAGGATTGCTTCCGTATCGTAACTGAGCGCCGCTACCTTGATGCCCTGGCTCTCAAATCGCGATTTCGCGGCTTGCAACTCGACCAGTTGCTGTTTGCAGTAAGGTCACCAATCGGCGGAACGGACAAACAGAAGAACCGTTCCCTTTGGCCCTCGCAGCGTGTCGAGGGTTTGCTCATGGCCAAACTGATCGCGTGCGAAGAACGCCGGGGCCTGCCGGCCGATGGGCAACCCAATCTCGGTAACCACTTGGAGGGAGGCTACGTGAATGACGTCGTCGCGCAGCGCGCCCTGGACGGTAACGACTTCGCCCAGGTGACCCATTGCTTGACCCTGTGGTTCGAGATGGTAGATCCTCCGCAACGTATCGTCATACAGGGCGAGTTTCGCGGCCGGCTGCTCGATGCACTTGGCCGATTCGGCGTATGCCTCATCGGCCGTACAGTCGGCGTTAACAAGGACACCGGCCCAAGCGCCTGATTTCGACGAACCGTTTTGTCCCATGAGCGACTGGCCTAAGAGGAAGAGCGACGACAGAGTAAACGCGAGCCAATGCTTCACCGTATCCTCAACAGCGCAATTCTAACGTGAGGTGTGTTCTCACGCAAGGACGAAGGGCAAGATCCTCGATTATTTTACCTGCGCCGCGTACATCTTGCCCCCGCCCCGATCTGTTGCGTGAGCCGGGTCTAGTTGGAGGTCGCACTCGCCTCGGCTGTGGATGAGCCCCTTGGTTGCCGAAACTCAAAACCGAAATTGTCGCCGGGATAAAACCAGGTGTGCGACGCCGGGAGTTCTTCGCCTCGCTCTTCGTAAAATGACAGGTTCACCTCGCCGGCCGGATCAAACCGATAGGCTGGAATGGCAAGCAAGGTAGTGATCAGCCGGGTCTCGTCTCCGTTCAGGATCTCGACGACATCACGGGAGGTTGAAGGGTTCAGCAGCCTCAACACATGGTGGCCTGCTGGCAAAACGGTATCCTGCACCGCGATGGCCCGCGATACCGTGATCGTGGTTTTCTTGTAACTCTCCGGCATTCGAGGCGGGAACGGTCATGCTGCTCAGGCAAAAAGCCAGGGCGGCGTAAACAGACAGATTGCGATTCATGGTTGATTCTCCCTTACGTCACTGTTCGGTTAACTTTCGAAACTACAATGGCTTACACTATATAGTTGGCCGTGGGAGTCGAGCGGTTACGGCGCAGTGCCCACAAGCCGCCAAGCAGAAAAGCGCCGGATGTGACAAGTAGCGATGCCTATGGGTTGAAGCGCGGTTGAGCGAAGGTATTGCTTCCCGGCACATGAGCCGAACTAAAGACGGGCTCGGCGGCTGGAGCGGCGGCTTAATTAAATGAAAGATGTTCCGGTGGAGGCGGATCTCGCAAGCCTTTGGCGGCGGTTGGGCGTCTCGGTTGCGGAAGGGACGGTTGTCTTCCAAGCGGATGCACCTCTAGCTGCCGTGCGCGCGGCGATTACCTCCACTTATTTCCACTAACACCCTACCCTCCGCAGAAATGTAACTCTCGGTGGCGCCTTCAACGTGGAGGCAGCCGGCCGAACGTGTACTTATCGCCGGATTGGCGATAGCATTTTCTTGCGCTATTGACGTGGGGTCAGCGGCGGCCGGAAGTGTGCGCGCTGGGTGGCTTTCGGAGCTTTCTGGTCCTATTCCGTTACCACGTGCACAGGTGTATCTACCCTCCGCCAGGTTGCCGCCGCTCTCGCCGG
>PLDF01000506.1 GCA_003135055.1 Bryobacterales bacterium
CCGGCACTACCCGAAATTCATTCTGTGGCCCGACTCTCGGCGCATTTCGCCCAGCCGTTCCCACCAGTTCTTTGACAATTGAATATAAATCGACCCCACTCACCACGCGCGAACCAATTTGGCTCGCGCTGGCCTCGGCGACATAACACTGTGAATACGACATGTTAAACCGCTTTCTGAGCCACGCCCCCAAAACGGTTAAGCACCCGTTGACAGCGCGCAACCTCTGGTATATGTTTAGTTCGAGATTTGGACTAAATACCTCGAAGTTCCGCTTGCTACGCCGCGAGCCATGTTGACTGGCGGTTCGCACGCGCCCCAAGAAAGGGAAGGACCAGTGCAAAAGACCAAGAACCCATCGATCCCGGTGACGATCGGCGCCTCAGCTTGCGTATTGGCGTTGCTCCCGCTCGTGAGCCAGGCATTCCAAAACACGCAACAACAGACGGCCCAACCGCCCGCTGCCGGCGGGCGCGCTCCGCTTACTCCGGAACAACAGGCCGCGCAACAGGCCGCGCAGCAAGCCGCCAAAGAAGACCGCCAGCAGATGATGGATCAATTGCACATCGCATCTTTGCGGCCTCCGGTGAATGCGCGCGTGCTCGGATCGGCTAATTACGATGAGGCCAAAGCCAATCCCTATCTGGATCTGCCCGATCCGCTGACGCTGAAAAACGGCAAGAAAGTGACCAGCGCCAAGACGTGGTGGGATCAGCGCCGTCCGGAGATCGTCGAGAACTTTGACCGCGAGATTTACGGCCGCCTGCCCAAATCCGTTCCCAAGGTGACATGGGAAGTCGCCAACACCGCGAACGAGATGGTGGGAGACGTCCCGATCGTCACCAAGACATTGGTGGGACACGTGGACAACTCCGCTTATCCGGCGATCAAAGTCGATATCCAACTGTCTCTGAGCACGCCGGCCAATGCGAAAGGTCCGGCGCCGGTGATCATGGTTTTCGGCGGCGCACCGGGCGCCGGGCGCGGCGGTCCGCCGGCGGTCTCTCCGGCGCAACAGGGCGCGGATCCCGGTCCGAGCTGGCAAGCGCAGGCGCTGGCCAAGGGATTTGGCTTTGCCTCGTTGAATCCGGCCAGCATTCAGGCCGATAGCGGGTCGGGATTGCGAAAGGGCATCATCGGTCTGGTCAATAAGGGTGAACCGCGCAAACCCGACGATTGGGGCGCGTTGCGAGCGTGGGCCTGGGGCGCCGACCGCGCCATGGACTACTTCGAAACCGATAAGGCGGTGGATGCCAAACACGTCGCCATTCAGGGCCATTCGCGATATGGCAAAGCAGCCCTGGTCAGTATGGCCTACGATCGGCGGATCGCGATCGCCTTCGTGAGTTCCTCCGGCGAAGGCGGCGCCAAGCTGCACCGCCGGAACTTCGGAGAACTGGTGGAAAACGTCGCGGCCGTGAACGAATACCACTGGATGGCCGGCAATTTCCTGAAGTATGCCGGCCCGCTGAAGTGGAGCGACATGCCGGTCGATTCGCACGAACTGGTGGCCATGTGCGCTCCGCGGCCCGTGTTCCTCAGCGCCGGCAACGTAGTGGATCCCGCGGTCGATATCAACCATTCGGACGCCTGGGCGGATGCCAGGGGCACGTTCATGGCGGGCGTCGCCGCCGGCCCGGTGTACCGGCTGCTCGGCAAGAAAGATCTGGGGACTACCGTTTTCCCGCCGATCGATACCGGCATCCTGAACGGCGACCTGGTCTTCCGCCAGCATAGCGCGGGCCATACGCCCAATCCGAATTGGCCGTATTTCCTGGCCTTTGCGGAGCGTGAGTTCAAGGCTACATCGCATTAGAGTGAGTTATGGAGAAGCGAGCATGAAGCACGCGAATATATCGCGGAGACGATTTGCGCTGCTGGCGGGAACCGCCGGCGCCGCATCGCGGGGCCTGGTGGGCGCGGAACCGCTCACGGCAGACACGGTGGTCCGGCGCATTCAGACGGCACTCGGCGGCGATTGGCCGGCTACCGGTCCCGACGGTTTCAAGGCGGGCGAGCCTTCTGCCGCGGTGAAAGGAATCGCCACCACCGCCATGGCGACGCTCGACGTTCTCAAGCAGGCGGTGAAGGCGAACGCGAACCTGGTGCTCACCTACGAGCCCACGTTCTACTCCCGTGCCGACGGGCGGGCGCCGGCCAATCCGCCACCAGGCGGGCGCGGACCCGGGCCCGGCGGCTTCGGCGCCGACGATCCGGTGGTGAAAGCCAAGCGCGAATTCATCGAAAAGAATGGCCTCGTCGTATTTCGCCTGCGCGACCACTGGCAGGCGCGCAAAGAGAACGACATGGTCACCGCTCTTGCCGGCGCGCTCGGCTGGTCGGCGCACCGGGTGAAGAGCGATGACGTGCTCTACGACATTCCCCCGGCCTCCGCGGAAGCGACCGTGGCGCTGATTCGCAGAAAGTTGAATCTGCGCGCCGGCCTGCGCGTGGTGGGCGATCGCAAGGCCACCATCCGCCGGGTCCTGCTCTTCCCCGGCTCTATGACTCCGGCCATCATGTGGCAGCGATATGCCGAAGTGGACATGCTCATCGCCGGAGAAGTGAGGGAGTGGGAGAACACGCACTACGCCGCCGATATCTTTACCGCCGGCGAGAAGCGCGCACTGGTGACGACCGGCCGCGTGGTATCCGAAGAGCCCGGAATGCGCGCCTGCGCCGAATGGCTCAAGACCGTAGTAAAGGAAGTTCCGGCAAAGTGGATCGGAGTGGGCGATCCCTATTGGAGGCCGGCCTAATGACCGCGCGTGAAGTAGTCGAAGCGATTAAACAGAATCAGGGAAGGCCCTGGAACGAGCGTTCGACCCGCGACACCTTCAAGCTCGGAAATCCGGACACCACCGTGAAAGGCATCGCGACCACCATGATGGTGACGTTCAGCATGCTGAAGCGCGCCAACGCGGCGGGGCTGAACATGGTGATTTCGCACGAGGACACTTTCTGGAACGATCCCGATAACACCAAGGACCTGGCCGAAAACGCGCTTTACAAACTCAAGACCGATTTCGTTCTCAAGAACGACATGGTGATCTGGCGCGACCACGACAACATGCATTCCGTGACGCCCGATTACACGGTATACGGCGAACTGCGTTCGATCGGCATCAAGCCGGATGAGAAGGTGGCGATGCGCCCCGGCATCCGGACGATACCGGAAACCACTTTGGGAGAGTTCGCGCAGCAGGTGAAGCGGGCGAGCGGCGCGCGCGCCTTGCGCTGCGTGGGCGATCCGAAAGCCAAGGTGAGCAGAATCTCAGTCGGCCCGGGATACGCGACCCCGCGCATGACGCCGGATGCCGACGTGGTGGTGGGCGGCGAACAGCAGGAAGCCGACGGCGGCTTCGACAACGTGGAATACGTGCTGGACGCGACTTCGCTGGGCATGCCGAAAGGCATCATCATGCTCGGCCACGTGATTTCGGAGCAGGCCGGGATGGAGGACTTCGGCAAGTGGCTGGGCGCCTACATCCACGACATTCCGATCCAATTTGTGCCCGCGGAAGAACCGTACTGGTAGGCAGGCGCGGCATTGCTCTTGCCGCGCCTACGGCAAAAGCCGTTATTGCTTTTTCGTCTCCGGCAGGGCGAAAGCGATGTAACTCTTCGAAATCGCCGGCGGATTCACACCGCCCGGCGCGAGCCTGCCGCCGGCGGGGAACGGATTTCCTCCGCAGACTGTCACCAGCAAAAACTCCCTGCCGTTCGCCTCGTAGACGGCCGGAACGCCCAGCGAGCCGTTCGGCAGGTCCTTCGTCCCGAGCACCTTTCCGGTGTCTTTGTCGAGCGCGTAGAGCTTTGAGTCGTTGCCTGCGAACAGCACAAGGCCGCCGGCGGTGATCACGAAGCCGCTCTTGGGATAAACGTTGCCTCGCAGTTTGTCGCTCGGTCCGGCCTGCGGCAGATCGCCGAATGGCGTCTGCCATTTGATGGTTCCGGTATTCAGGTCGTAAGCGGTGATCTGGCTCCATGGCGGAGTGATCACGTAGGGCTCGTTGCCATAACCTGTCTTGTAGCGAGACGGAGGCGGTGTGACGCCCTCCGGATACGGCGGTTCCCCGCGCCCCCTCCCCGGCGCGGCGAGCGGCGCGCCGCTTCCCGGCGGAGCCGACTCCGGCTTGGTCAGAAAGGAGATCAAATCGTCGAGCAGCGGAGGCGTGAGAGTGGAAATCGCGGGCATCCCGCCTTTCCCCTTGGTGATCGCAGTCCGCGTGGCGTCAGGTCCAAGCTTGCTCACCGAACTATCGATCCCCGGTCCGCGGTCACCCTTTAGATCGGGCCCATGGCAGACCTGGCAGTTCTGCTCGTAGACGGTGCGTCCCCGCCGCTCCGCCGTGATCTGAGCCGCAAGCCCTCCGCCACGCCCGCCGCGGGCCGGCCGGTCGGGAATCAAGCCACCCGAGTTGGACGCGGTCGATTCGCCGGCGGGGACCAATTTGACGATTGAGGGCATGTCCTTTCCGAGCACATACACGGTTCCGTTGGTTGGATCCGCGCCCGTGCTGAAGAACAGGGAGCCGCCGTTAACGCTCGGCATCTGGATGGTGTCGCCCAACGCGGGAGGCGTATACAGGCCGGTGCGCGATTTCGTAAGCCGCTCCTTCCACCACACCTTCTCATCGTCCGTCATGAAGGCGTCGTACATATCCTTCACCGTCATGCCTTGGCGGTCGAAGGGCGGCACTACGGTGGGAAAAGGCTGGGTGGGCGATGAGATCTCGCCCGGAACCTCGGATTTCGGAACAGGCCGTTCCACGATGGGCCAAAGCGGCTTGCCCGTGACTCGATCGAATACGTAGAGGAAGCCATTCTTCGACGCGAGCGCAACGGCATCGACGGTCCTGCCTTGCTGCTGGACGGTTACCAGTTGCGGGGCCGAGTCCGGATCGTAATCCCAAAGGTCGTGGTGAACGGTTTGAAAATGCCAAAGGTGCTTGCCGGTGCGCGCATCGAGGGCGAGCAGACAATCCGCGTAGAGATTGTTGCCGGGCCGGTCGCCGCCGTAGAGTTCGTACTTGGCGGATGCGGCGGGCAGGTAGACAATTCCGCGCTTCGTGTCTACCGTGATTTCACCCCATACGTCGACGCCGCCCATATACTTGTAGGCGTCTTTCGGCCACGTATCGTATCCGAACTCGCCCGGACGCGGGATCGTGTGGAATACCCATGCCAGCTTGCCGGTCACGACATCGATCGCGCGGACGTCCCCGGGCGGCGCGAGGTAGCCTTCGCCGGTGGCGCTGCCGATAATGAGCAGGTTTTCGAAGATGCGCCCCGGGGTTCTCGACCCCAGCGGAACCTGGGTACGATCGATGCCGACTTTCAGATCGAGCTTGCCGTTGTCGCCAAACGAATCAATCAGCTTGCCGGTTCGTGCGTCGATGGCGTAGAGCGATCCTGACGATGTCACGAAGATGCGGCGGTCGGAGCGGTCCTTGCTTTCCCAGTAATTGGCTCCGCGCTGGGCGCCGATGCCGCCGCGGCCGCCGAATCCTCCGCCGGCTCCGCCGGATTGGAACGCGTAGACCCAGAGTTCCTTGCCGGTGGTAGCGTCCAGGGCGACCAGCGCGCCCTGTTTCGCGGCCACGTAGGCGATGTTGTCCACCACCAGCGGGCTGAAGGTATAGCTCACCTGGTCGCCTGGCTCATAGCTCCAGGCGGCTTCGAGCTGGTTGACGTTGCCTCGATTGACCTGTTTCAGAGGCGAATAATGTGAACTTTCGGGGCCGCCCAGATAATCGCTCCAACTCGAGCTCGTCTGGGCCTCGAGAGCGGCCGGCAGGACGACGAACAGAGCGAAGATAACCCGGAGGCGTCGAAATGAACTGGCTTTCATAGTCTTGCCTTTCAGGAAGCTAGCGTTTCCGTGCCGCGGGACGAGGCCCCGCGTGCATCTGGTTCCAAAAGATGAACGTGCCTTTGGGGCCGGAAGTGACGACGTCGGGCGCGCCGTCGCCGTTCAGGTCGGTTACCACGAACTGAGAGCCGACGCCCGAACGGTTATGTATCAGCTCGGGAACGAAGGTGGCGCCGCCCTCAGCCTTCGGATCGCGTACCGTCCGATACCAATAAAGAACGGCCGGGCCATACGAGTCGGGGTCGAGATGGCTCTCGAGATGCGAGTAGAGCCGCTTGCCGACGATCATGTCCGGTATGCCATCGCCGTCCATATCCGCGAATGCGGCCGCGTGCGGTTCGGAGAAGGTCACGCCGCCCGCGTTCTTGGTGCTGTAGTCGCCCATGATGTCGTGCCGGACGAAGGATATGGCGCCCTGCGCATCGCGCTTCTGCTCAAACCACGCAAGCCCCCATCCGTGCGCCGCGACGGCCGTGACGACATCGTTCAGACCGTCGCCGTTGACATCGTAGATGCCCATCTCCGCGCCGCCCGCTCCGAACTGCACCGGATGGAATTTCCACGGCCCCTCGCTCGCGCCCGAGGCGGGCTGTTCCCACCAGCCGCGGTTGTTCACGACGTCCATTCTGCCGTCGCCGTTTATATCGCCGACCCCCATCCCGTGCGCTCCGCTCAGACCGGGCTCGGAGATGTTGTGCACCTTCCACACGCCGGTGGGATTCGCGGGATCGGGTTTGGCGTAGGAGAGCACCCCGTTGGCGCCCGTGAACAGAACCTCGGGCTTACCGTCGCCGTCGATATCGCGGAAGACTTCAATCTCGGAAGTGGCGCTCGGAACCACGTTGAAGCGGTCCCACCGCCGCGATTCGCCTTTGGGATTCACATAAAGATAGATCGGCCGGGAATCGACGCAGACGATGTCGGTCCATCCGTCGCCCGTGTAATCGTAGGCGAAGTACACCATCCCCTCGGGGAAATTGCCACCTGGGCTGTAGCTCCGGGCCGAGGTAAACTCATGGCGCTCGGTGTAGTCCGGTCCGAGAAAATAGAACGGCCCCGCGATGACGTCGAGAATGCCGTCGTGATTGATGTCGCCGGCAGTGGCGCCCCAGGAGTAGAAGAAATCGTTGAGCTTCTGCATGCGGAAGTGGGAGGAGACCGTGTCGGCAGGCTCTATCTTGCGGTTCAGGTCCTTGATCGCGACGTCCCGGAAGCGGACCTCAGTGGTTCCCGCAACATGCAGCGCCATCGGCCCATAGCCCATCATGCGGTCGCTGGTCGCCGAGTTGCCGCCGCGGCGTCCGTTGAGCGTAGTCCAGACCATATCGGCGTCGACGATCACGTCGACGGTATTCCATTCGCCTACTTTAATCGCGGGAGCGGGCGGACCGCCGCGGCCGGCGCCGGCGCGGCCAGCGCCGCGTCCAGCACCACCGCCGCGTCCAGCGCCAGCGAGCGGCTGGGCGGCGGCGGCGGGAGGCTTGGCCGCTTCTTCCTCCTGCTCAGCGAGAGTTACGGCGGGTGTCGCAAAGCCCGGCACTTTGGCCGGTCCGTTCGCCGAAGGGCCCACGGCGATGCGCGTGAACTGGGCGGTCGCGCGCAGCAGCTTCGTCCGGCTCAGCTCTTTTCCTTCCGCGTTCAGCGTAACGTCGTAAGCGCCGCCGTCGGACAGCGAACTGTAGACGCCTTTCCATCCGCCGTCGGGAGTCTTTTCGGTTCGCGTCAGGATGCCTGCATCGCAATTCTCCGCGCAGCGGAACTCCGTATACAGTTCGAGGTCCTGGTAGCCTTTGTCCATCACCAACCAGCCGCCGTCGGGATTTTGGGGCGTACCGATAATTTCTCCGTTTTCGGCGCGCCAGCCGGCGTGCCCCACGGGATGCCAGCCGGTCAGCGACGATCCCTGAAACGTGTAGTCCGGAACGAAATCGTGCACTGCCGCGAGGACAGCCGATAGTAAGAGGCAAACTGCAGCGGCAATCGGGAAGAGAGTCTTCTTAGACATATGCTGCTCCTTTCATCCGGCGCGAACTTGGGCGCGCGGCGTCAGATCATGGAGCCAGGCGGTATTGCGCAACACGAAATCATCATTGCGCCAGGCTCGCAACAAGATTATCACAGGCTGGGCGCCGTGTGCTGTTTTTCCTCGCAGCCGGTCGCAGCCGGAGTGATTTGAGCTCTGCCTCCGATCAGCCTCCCGCCGTCGCCGCGTTTCGTTGAAAGAGCCGGCCGTGTGTTACGACGGCTGGCGCCGGTGAGACGCCTGCACATCCGGTTCGCGGCGAGTTGGGCGCCGCGGCGCCAGGTGCACAGCCTTCGCCGCCCCCGGTGGGCGTCCGCGCTTGGCGTTCGAGTTCCTCCTTCGCCGGTCCAAATAGTTCGCCTGGGGTAAGGCTGCCGGCCGGTTCGGGCATTTCGTAAAGTGCACACGCATCCGGCTCGCAGTGAGCTGCTCGCCGCAACACCAACCGCATTTCATCCGCGGCCCCGGTTTGCGCCACGCTTAACTTTCGAATTCCTCCTCCGATGGTCCAGGCCGTCGGAGACTAAGGGGTGAGGGCATTGTGAAATGCGCCGCTCTGGCGACCGGTGAACTGGCCGCCGCCACCCCGCACGGCGTCTGCGCTCGCGATCAAGGCTATTAAAGGTTAAACTGGGAATCCTGGATAGATAAAATAAAGGGATTTATAGGGTGATCAACTTCGCGGAGACTCTGTGTATGAATCTGCCTTCGTCCTGTTGTCTCGTCTTCTTCATAGGCTCGCTTGCGGCACAGAGTCCCACCCCCTCTCCGGCCCCGCCGCGGCCGCGATACGAGGTGAAACACGCACCTTCTCGCATCCAGGTCGATGGCAAACTGGATGAGAAGGCTTGGCAGGCCGCCGATCCGATCGTCCTTATCTTCCCGTGGGAATCGCAGACCGGCGCCAAACAGAAGACCACCGTGCGCCTCCTCTGGGACGATCAGAACCTCTATATCGGGTACGAGTGCGAGGACGTCGACATCACGGCGCAGTTCACCGAACGGGACGACCCCACGTACCGCGACGACGCCGTCGAAGCCTTCGTCAATCCACGGCCTTCGCAGACCGAGGTCTACTTTGGTCTCGAAATGAATGCCCGGGCCGTGCTCTACGACTATGTCTCCATCAATTCTGCTCAGTACGTCCTCAAGCGCTTCAATTTGCAGGGCGTGCAGTTGGCTACCTTTATCGACGGCACGCTGAACGCGCGCGGCGATCGGGACAAGGGCTGGAGCCTGGAAGTCTCCATCCCGTGGGCTAACTTCGAGGAGCTTTCGCGCCGTCCCGAACCCGGAGACGTTTGGACCGCCGCGTTTAACCGCTGGGACGGCGTGGAGCCCAACCGTCGGCTCAGCATGTGGGTCGACCCTCTGGATCGGAGCCCCAACCCCCACCATCCCGAACGGTTCGGCGACCTGGTGTTCATGAAGTAAGAAGGCTGCGCTGGCCGATGTCGATTTTGGCCTCTATGGCGGCCTTCTCCTCGGCGGCCAGGTCCGGACTCAGCGCGCTGGCGAGATCCATCGGGAACGGGATCGCGGCAACCACACCGTCCCGGCCGACGCGGACGAACATCGCGAAATACACGGCGGGAGCCTCTCTCGTGCCATCGGGACTGCTAGGTCCGGCGACAGTAAAGAGGCTCCCGCGCTTACGAATGAAGCGGCGAAGCAGGTCGCTTCGCCACCGCTTAGCGCTGCTTCAGAATGGCCGCCAAGGCCCGCATGCGACCTGCATCGGTTGCGGACTTCGCCTTTGCGGCATCTTTGTCGAGAGTATCGCTCATTGCCTGGAGGTCCGCCGAGTCTTTGCGGCTGGCGCCCGGCTTTTCGACTTTGGCGATCGCGGCTTTCAGAGAAGCAATCCGCGCAGCGGCAAGCGCTCCGCTGCGCTCGAGCTGAGCGACGTAGGCCTTGCCGACGATCAGATTCTGCGGCCACACGATCTTTGGCTGGCTCTGCACGTTGAGGATGTCAAGGTGCACTTGATTCGAGGCGTCGATCTCTTCCTGCGTTAGGAATTTGCTCGGCGACAAGCGGAACACGTCGACTCCGCGCGAGATCTCGGAACCGTAAATATAGCCGTTATACCAGTAGGCGGACCAGAAGCCGCCGGTGCCGTGCTTGACGGCGTCGAGCGGACCGCGGTCGAAGTAAGCGATTTCGAAAGGGTGTGTGGGGTCGGTGAAGTCCATCATAGAGACGCCGCCCTGATACCACGCTTGGACGAAGACGTCGCGGCCGGGAATCGGCACCAGCGAGCCGTTGTGGGCGACGCAGTTCTCAAGGTCGGTCTGGGGGGCCGGCATCTTGTAATACGAGGCCAACGTCAGCTTGCGGTTCGAGAGGGTAAAAATGGCGTCCGCGCCCCAGTGCATCGGGTCGGTGGCCCGGCAACGGGGCTGGGATCCGCCGCCCCATTCGTCGGTGTAGAGCACTTTGGAGCCGTCATTGCTAAAGGTCGCGGAGTGCCAGTAGGCGTAGTTGGGATCGCTGACGGCGTCGATGCGCTTGGGATTGATGGGGTCGGAGATGTCGAGCAGGATTCCGTTTCCGGAGCAGGCGCCGGCGGCGAGGCCGATGGCGGAATAGATGGTGATATCGTGGCACTGGTTGGTTGTGGAGGTCGACTGCGTGCCCTCACCGTGGGTGCCGCCCTTCCAGAGGCCATCCGCGTCGCCGGTTTGCGTGTCGGTGAAGATGCGCGGGCTGGAGACGATCTTGGCCAGCTCGGGATGAGCGAGGGGCACCTTGATGATGTCGATGCGGAAGAGCGCGGTCTCCGGGTTGGCCTTTGGGTCCCCGCCAGAGCAGCCGGCAAGCTCTTCGGCTTGACGGACCTGGCCGGTGCCGGAGATATAAATGTAGACGTTGTCCTTGTCCTTGGGGTCGACTAAAAGGCTGTGCGTGTGCGATCCGCGGCAGCTTTGCACGGCGGCGACCTGCTTGGGGTTGGCCATGTCGCTGATATCGAAGATGCGGACGCCGCGGAAGCGATCGGGGCTGGGGGGCGCGGGACGGCGTCCGCCACGTCCGGCCGCGGCAGCGGCTTCGGGCGTCCCGGGAGCTGCGGCCGGCGGGGCAGCGGGCGGTTCCGGCGGGGCCGCTTCGGCGGGAACGGGGATGCCCTGCGTGCCGCAATCGATGCGCCCGTTCATAGCTTCGGCCGACATGAAGAGCAGATGGCCGTAGACGGAGACGTCGCCCTGTCCGCCGGGACAGACGAGCGAAGTGCCGAGCTTGATCTTGGCGGGGTTATCGATGTCGTAGAAGTTGATGCCATAGTAGTTTCCCACGAAGAGATGGTTACCGATAAAGGCGAGGTCGGAGTTGACCGTGCCGGTGTTGATCGTGGGACCGCGGCCGCCACGGCCACCGGCAGGGGCATTGGCAGGTGGAGCGGGAGGCGGAGCGGGTTCCGGGGCGTTGGGGTCGGGCGCGAATCCGGGCGGCTTCTGGAGACTGGCGATTTTCTGCAGTCCGAAGATCGCCTCGCCGGCGTCGAACAGGCCGGGCTTGAGGCCAATGCGGGGATCGTCCGGGCCGGAGCGCGGGTTGGAGTAGACGCTAGGGGGCGCCGCCTTGGTGGGGTCGGGCTGCGGCCCCCTTTGCGCAGTGCAGAGCGCGGGTATGGCGATGGATACTGCGAACGCGAAACCGGCGCGAAAACGGCTGGAATATCGTCTTAGGGTCATTGCTTCTCCTTGTCAAGCATGCCGCGCATGATTTTGATTTCTGCGCTCTGGGTGTTGTCGATGTCGGTGGCGAAGTCGAACAAGACGGGGTCCTGACCCGCGCCGGGGGTTTTGAAAAGGCCGTCTACCATGGTGAGTGCGCCGCCATGGTGCTGGATCATTCCGGTAAGGAAGAGGTGATCGAACTGCGCGCCCCTGGCTTTGGCGAGGGCGCTCATCTGTTGGGGCGTCAGCATGCCGGGCATGAGCATGTTCATGTTTTTCATGTCGGCCGCGCTCATGTGGCTGTGGTCCATCTCCATGGTCGTCGGTTTACCGCGGCTTTCGAGCCAACGCTTCATGAAGCCGATCTCGTCGCTTTGCGAGATCGAGATCTTCTCCCCGAAGGATTTCAGGGCTGGGCTCTTGCCGCGGGTGCGCAGGAGCGCGACCATGTCGACGGCTTGAGAGTGGTGCATGATCATGCCTTGCATGAATTCGACGTCGGCATTGAAAGGGGCTCTGGGCGGGGTTCGAACGGTTGCTTCGGTGAGAAGTCTACCAGGCTGGCCAGGGGCGCCGGGCTGCACAATGGGAGCGGATTGCTGCGCGGACGCCGCGATTGCGCTCAGTAAGAAAAGCGAGGCGGCCGGAGATCGACTGCAAAGAGCCATGCGTTACTATACAATTCGCGTTTTAAGAGAGTCAAATCCGATGGAGCGGTCCGCAAGTCCGCCAATCGCCAAACGGGTTTGGTTCGATGCCGATGAATTCTTCGACACTCAGCGAAACGGAATCCCAAGGAACGGCGTGACTGCGACTGCCGGTTAATGGTTCTCAAGTTCGCATCGCCTGCGATGGCCGCAATGGGGTGACGCGTCGATCCTCCGAAGAACGCTACCGGGCTATGCATGATAGCCTTTATCCGGTCTGGTCACCCATAGCGCGCGGGTCTATTTTTATTCCAAACGGGACGGCGCCGGTCGAATTTCGTTAAAGGTATCGGCGATGTACGGCCGGAACAGCCGCTCACCTCGCCTTCGGAGCGGCCGTACACCTACCGGCCTAAGGATGTCTCGTTCGACGGAAAAGTTCGTGTTGGCCGACCGATGGGAAGGCGACGACGCCTACTACGAAACTGTATTATGCCAGCCTCGGGAAGAACGTGGTCGGTCATTCCTCGCCATAGCATCGCCGCTTGACAGACGGCAAACAACGATCGTCTGTCCCACATCTGCCCTTATCCCGGCCACTTCCAATCGCGGATCGCCGGCATATCGTCGCCGTATTCGTCGATATAAAGCTTGTGTTCAATCAGCCGGTTGTGCAGAAATCGTTCCTGCTGCGCCGCTGCCTTCCCCAGCTTCGGCACGCGATGAATCACGTCCAAGGCTAGGTGCAGACGGTCGATCTCGTTGAGCACCGTCATATCGAACGGCGTCGTAGTGGTTCCCTCCTCCTTATAGCCGCGGACGTGCAAATTGTCGTGGTTGTGGCGGCGGTAGGCGAGGCGGTGGATCAGCCACGGGTATCCGTGGAAGGCGAAGACGATAGGCTTATCCTTAGTGAAGAGAGCGTCGAACGCATCGTCGCCGAGGCCGTGCGGATGCTCGCTCGAAGGCTGCAGCGTCATCAGGTCGACCACGTTGACCACGCGAATCTTCAGGTCCGGAAAGGCGCCGCGCAAGTAATCGACGGCAGCCAGCGTCTCGAGCGTCGGCACGTCTCCGCAGCAACCCATCACCACGTCGGGCTCGCCGCCCTGGCTGTTGCCGGCCCAATCCCAGATGCCGATGCCTTCGGTGCAGTGCTTGACGGCGGCGTCCATATCGAGCCACTGAGGCGCCGGCTGCTTTCCGCACACGATCACGTTCACATAATGCCGGCTGCGCAGGCAGTGATCGGCGACCGAGAGCAGGCAGTTGGCGTCGGGCGGCAGATAGACTCGCACCGTGCCGGCCTTCTTGTTGACTACGTGATCGATGAAGCCGGGGTCCTGGTGGCTGAAGCCGTTGTGGTCCTGCCGCCAGACGTGCGAGGTGAGCAGATAATTGAGCGATGCGATCGGACGGCGCCAGGGCAGATGGCGCGTCACCTTGAGCCATTTGGCGTGTTGATTGAACATCGAATCCACGATGTGGATGAAGCCTTCATAGCACGAAAAGAATCCGTGACGGCCGGTTAGCAGGTAGCCTTCCAGCCATCCCTGGCACATGTGTTCGCTGAGCACTTCCATCACGCGGCCATCGGGCGTCTCATGTTCGTCGCAGGGCGCGGTGGCGGCCATCCATTCGCGGTCCGTCACTTCAAACAGCGCGTCCAGGCGGTTTGAAGCGGTCTCATCCGGACCCACCACGCGGAAGTTGCGCGCGCCTTCATTCATCTTCATCACGTCGCGCAACAGGCCGCCGAGCACGCGCGTGGCCTCACCGTTTACCGCTCCGGGCTTGGGAACATCCACGGCATAGCGCCGGAAATCCGGCATTTCCAGATCTTTCAGCAACAGACCGCCGTTGGCATGCGGATTCGCGCCCATGCGCCGCTCGCCGTGCGGCGCCAGCGCGGCCAGCTCCGCGATGAACTTGCCGGTATCGTCGAATAACTCTTCGGCGCGATAGCTGCGCATCCAATCTTCGAGGATCCGTATGTGATCGGGATGCGACCCGAAATCGGTAACCGGCACCTGGTGCGCGCGGAACGTTCCCTCGATCTGCTTGCCATCCACGATCTTTGGCCCGGTCCATCCTTTGGGGCTGCGCAGCACGATCATCGGCCATCGGGGGCGCGAGAGATCGCCCGCCTCGCGCGCGCGCTTCTGAATGGCGTGGATCTCTTCCACCACCGCATCGAGCGTCGCCGCCATCTTCTGGTGCATCGGCTCCGGCTCGTGGCCTTCCACGTAATAGGGCTTGTAGCCGTAGCCGGTGAGCAGATCCGTCAACTCCGCTTCCGGGATGCGCGCCAGCACGGTGGGGTTCGCAATCTTATACCCGTTGAGATGCAGAATGGGGATTACGGCGCCGTCGCGCGCGGGGTTGAGAAACTTGTTCGAATGCCACGACGTGGCCAGCGCGCCAGTCTCCGCCTCGCCATCGCCGATCGCGCAGCAGACTACCAGATCCGGATTGTCGAACGCCGCGCCATACGCATGCAGCAGCGCATAGCCAAGCTCGCCGCCCTCGTGGATGGAACCCGGCGTCTCCGGCGCGGCGTGGCTGGGAATGCCGCCGGGGAACGAGAACTGGGTGAAAAGGCGCTTCATGCCCTCGGCGTCCTGGCAAATGTTGGGGTAGATCTCGCTGTACGTGCCTTCCAGGTAGGTGTTCGCCACCATCCCCGGACCGCCGTGGCCGGGGCCGCAAACGTAAATCATATCGAGATCGTACTTCTTGATGACGCGGTTGCAATGCGCGTAGATGAAGTTCAGGCCGGGCGTCGTACCCCAGTGGCCCAGCAGACGGGGCTTGATGTGTTCCAGCCGGAGAGGCGCGGTGAGCAGCGGATTGTCGTACAGATAGATCTGCCCGACCGAGAGATAGTTCGCAGCGCGCCAGTAGGCGTCGATTTTGTGCAGCTCGTCTGGCGATAGAGGCGCCGGAGAGAGAGGCGCCGGAGAAGGAAGCGATGGCTCCATTTTGCAGGGCTCTCCTCTTTCTTAGCATAAAGTGGGGTGGGCCCATGGCCTGCCCTGTCGGATGGCTGTAGCAACGGTTTCACAGCAGCCCCAGTGGCCGGCCATGGGCCGGCCCTACTTCGCGTAATATCCGGTCTTCGCGCGGACCGTATAACCCGCCTGCTTGACGCGAATCTGCACTTTGCGGAAACTCTCGTCGCTCTGCGGATTCGTCGAGTGATACGCGATCTGATATGACGAGCGCAACTGTTCGCCAATTTGCTCGAAATCGGACGCCAGGCCTTTCTCTCGCGCGTTGAAGTCTGCGCCGCCGGTCTCTTTGGCGATACGGGACATCACCATGGCGCCGTACCGGTTGCGCGCAATGGGCCCGCCCTTCAGCGTTTCGGTGTAGCGGATGGGAAACAGCAGCACGTCGTTCGACTGCGCGGCTTCGATGGCTTCCATCATGTGATGGCCGCTGGAATTATCTTCGCCATCGCTGAAAATGACCAGCGCCTTGCGGCTGTGCTCGGAAGCCGCGAGCCCCTGCTCGACGGAACGCCCGACGGCATGCTCGACGGAATAGAAGATGGCGTCGTAAAATGCGGTGCCCAGCACGCGCCGCTCGGGCGGACCCAGCCCGGGAAAATCGTAGCTGCCTTTCTCGAAGTGGTGCAGCGCATCGATCAGCTCGCCGGGCGACGATGTGTAATCCTTTGCCAGCCGGATACGGTTGCCGAAGCAGACCAGGAACGCGCGGTCGCGCGGCGTGAGAACTTTCTTCAGGAAGGTATCCAGGTCCTTGTGGTGCGGCTTGACGAACTCTTCCTGGCTGCCGCTGAAATCGGCGATCAGGCCGAGATCCAGCGGCACGTCGGCGCTGCGGGCGAAGAAGGCGATTTTCTGCGGCGCGCCGTCTTCGAAGACTTCGAAATCGTCCTGCGCCAGGGTGGTGACGAACTGGCCCCCGCCATCGCGGACCGAGAATCCCACATTGACCAGATGGACTTCGGTGCGGAAGTCCTGCCCCAGACAGACGGCGGCAATCAGACACAATGCGGCCCCACGGAAACGCATACAGGTACTACGCGCGGCGACCGTCCTGGGATGCAAAAAAGCTCTGTGGGGCAAGTTGGCAAACCTGCGGCCGATTGGCAAATCGGCCAATTCTGGCCTGAGGCGATGCTGCTTTGTGGGGCAGCCAATCCTGGCTGCAGCCGGCTTTTAGCCGGCTTTCTCCAACCAACGCGCCCGCCAGTTTCTACCGCCAGAGACACTCCCGAAGTGACGGTCTATCGCCCGTGTGAACGGATCTTTTTCCGCGCCGGCCAAGCACGGTCCCCACGATTGCGAACACTGCGCCTTAAGACCGCCCCGCAGCGGAAAGCTGGCCCGTCAACTGGCGAAATGTATGCTCAAGCCGAGGAATACCAGCGTTCCGGCGGCGATTACGGCGGCGTGCGGCAGACCGATCGCCTTCGAGCTGCGGACGTCGAGCTCTTCATTGGAGAGATACGCCGCGCGGCCGCTCTTCATCTCGGTGATCACGAATCCCACGTTCCACAGCGTCTTCTTGACGCGCCCGCGCATCGCCATCAGCGCCATGGAGGCGAAGCCGCCAACGATGGCGGTGGCGATGAAAATGCCGAACCAATCTTGCCAACCCACTATGGCGCCGATGGCGGCCATGAGTTTGACGTCCCCCGCGCCCATAGCGCGCATCGCGTAGAGGATGAAGTAGGCGCCGAAGCCGACGGCGAGACCCGCCAGCGATGTCTGCAGTCCCGCCCAACCGTAGAGAAACGTGTTCATGGCCAGGCCCAACAGCACGCCGACAAGGGTGAAGGAGTTGGGAATGCGGCGGTAAGGTATGTCGTAGGCGGCGGAGCCGATGACCAGCGCAAGCACCAGCGCGGCAATGGCTGGCGGCGGAAGAGTAAAGCTAAGCATCTATTGAGATTATCGAGGACGGCGCCGGGGCACGCTAGGCCGTATTTGGTTGGGGCGGAGGCGTTGACTGAAGTTAACGCTATCTAAGCGACGTGGGCGGACCGCCAGGCGGACCCTGCGCCGGCCAAGCGGCATTTTTCAGCCGCCGGGCGAGCGTCTTCCTCGCTCAGGCCGTCGTTCCGTAAGCGGTCAAGCTCCAGTTGGAGATGAGCCTCCATCTCGTCGCCGAAATCCGCTGGCTTCCGTTTCCGCCAAAACATGACATCATCCCTCCTTATCTTCCTTACTCTCGGGCCCGATTATCCGTCCAATGGCTCCGGCCAGCCGCCGCCATTTCGTCGTCTCGCTTACGAGCTGTTTGCGGCCGGTCCTGGTCAGTGTGTAAAAGCGGGCTCTGCGGCTATTCTCGGAAGTGCCCCATTTCGCCGCGATCCATCCTCGTCCCTCCAGCCGCTGGAGCGCCGGATACAGCGCGCCATGTTCCACCAGCAGCTCGTCGCCGGACGTCTGCTCGATTACGCGCGCGATACCTTGTCCATGCTGAGCGCCGAAAATCAATGTGCGCAGGATCAGCTGGTCCAGCGTCCCTTGCAGTAACTTGAGCCTCTCCTGGGGCACGCTCGACCAATGCCAGGCTCGTAGATTCGCTGCCAGGCCGGCGCTGACCGGGTTGTACTCCACATAACTGGCGATGCTTCCCGCCAGCGCCAGCGCCCAGCGCCGCCCAAGCGCCACTCCGCACCCCGCCCAATTTGATGTCTAATAGCGAAATGGCCTGTTGGTACGAACTGACCTCGGTCCGCATCAGCCCGTTCTGCGAGCTGGCTCGATGGGTGCTGGAACGCTCCGGCATCGCTTACAAAGAGGCCGGCCACGCCCCTATATGGAATGTCCCCTTCACCTGGCTCGCCGCCCGAACCGTGAACGTGCCCGCGGCCAGAACGCCGGACGCCGCCCTCGAAGCCCAACCCCTCCTCGAATACATCGACGCACGCGCTCGCGACTCCGATAAGCTCTATCCCTCCGATCCCGAACTCCGCCGCGAAGTGGATTCTCTTGTGAAAAGCTTCTTCGCGGATCTCGCCATAGCCGTCCGTCTCTACGCCTACGCCAACATGCTGCCGAACTCCGCCGTCACCGGCGCCCTCATGACCGATCGCGCTCCCTGGTGGGAGGTCGCCTTCGTGCGAATGTTCTATCCCGCGCAAGCCTGGGCCATGCGCAAAGTGCTCCTCATCACTCCGGCCTCCACGGAAAAGGCGCGCCTGGATATCCTGTCGGCGTTCCGGACCATCTCCGCCCGCCTCCAGCCCGGCCAGCGTTACCTTGTCGGCGGCATACTTACCGCCGCCGACCTCACCTTCGCCGCCGTCACCGCGCCCATAACCCTCCCTCCGGAATACGGCGCGCCATTTCCAAAACTCTCCGATCTCCCGCCCGAAATGCGGACCACCGCCCTCTCCGTGCAGCAGTCGCTCGCCGGCCAGCTCGCTCTCGGCATCTACCGCGATCACCGCAAGCCCGCCTACCAATTCGAAGCCACATCGCCCTCCGCCGGCGAGCGATTGAGCGACCGCCTCAGCCGCTGGTTCGCCGAAGTCGCCGCCAACCCCAGGCTGCTCCGCGCCGGTTTCGCCGCTCTGCGCCGATTGCGGCCCGTCTGGAAATTCGGCAAAACGGCCATCGTCACCCGCTATGCCGACGTCGTCGAAATACTCAACCGCGACCAGGATTTCACCATCGCCGAAATCAACGCTGCCAACATGGATCGCATCAGCGGCCCCTTCATCCTCGGCATGGACCGCTCCGCCCAATACGACCGCGAAGCCGCCGCCATTCGCAGCGTGGTGCAGCCCGGCGATCTGGATCGCATTCGCCGGATTGTGCGCAGCGCTGCGCGCGATTTGATCGATGCGGCGCGCCCGAACGGCCGCATCGATGTCTGCGGGAATTATTGCCGCATCGTCGCCGCCCAGGTCGTGGCCGAGTATCTCGGCGTCCCCGGACCTACCGGGCACATTCTGATGCAATGGATGCGCTCGTTATTCTGGGACGTTTTCGAGAACCGCGGCAACGACGCCATCGTCAACCGCGCCGGCGCCAATGCCGCCGCTGAGCTGCGCGCATATTTGACCGCCCTCATCGCCCAGCGCAAGCGCGACCCCGCCGGCGACGACCTGCTGACGCGCCTCATTCGCGCCCAAACTCTCGACGACGACGGCGTGCGCCGCAACATCACCGGCATCGTCGTAGGCGCCATCGATACCACCGTGACCGCCACGGCGCAGGCGTTTGACGAGCTTCTCCGCAACCCTTCGGCCCTCGATCGGGCAAGAAGCGCGGCCAAGGCGGGCGATGCTCTCTTACTCGAAAGCTGCTGCTACGAGGCCCTGCGCTTCCACCCCCAAACCCCCGCGCTGCTTCGCCGCTCTCACGCCGAGACTGTCCTATCCTCCGGCGCCAGGATACCCGCGAATGTCGACGTCCTCCCACTCACGCTCTCCGCCATGTTCGATGCGCAGGCCTTTCCGGACCCGGGAAGATTCCTCCCTGGCCGCGCCATCGATCGCTATCTTCACTTCGGCTATGGCATGCATATCTGCTACGGACGCCTCATCAATGGCGTGCAGATCCCGGAGCTGATCGGCGCTCTGTTGCTTGAGCCAAACCTGCGCCGCGCCTCGGGCCGCTTCCGCCGCGTCATGTATGAAGGACCATTCCCGGATCGCCTCGTCGTGGAATTTGGAAAGTAGCCAAATATCCATCGCTCCGTGGCGCACGCACTCATGCGCGCACTCCTGCGTGCAGCGTTCACACTCTCCAGAAACCTCGCGGACCGGCCAAGTGTATACCTCGCCCGCGCGGAATCTTTGCCTTGCACGGAAATACACTTCTGCGCGGTGGCAGAAAACCGAGGTTTCTGCCGCAAGAGACGCTCCCGAAGGGACCGTCTGTCGTTCGTGTGAACGCGCTTCGGTCTCTCCCGCGCCACGTCAAAATAGCACATCTATTTCGTGACCAGCTCTAAGCCGGTCATGCTGAGCCCCCTCCGGATTCGCCGCCCGTTAAGAATGTTCTCGCCTCCGGCGTTCGTGTCGCGGGCTCTTGCAAAGCCTGAAGCCCTCGACGATCTCCGCAGCCCGGTGTACGGTAAATATCCGTATGGCATCAAGCGCTGCGCAGACGACACCTGGAGTTCCACAGTTCGCTTCTTGCCTTCCATCTGCCCCTCCGTCCGCGCGCAACGGCTGCGGGCGCCAGACACCTACGGCAGACGCAGTTACTGGGGCATCTCAATATGGATTCCGGTCATAAAGTCGTTGCGCTATTTTCATTGACTTCACATGGAGCCGGCGGTACGGTAAAGTTTTGGAGGATCCGGATGACGATCGCCGTTGACATCGGGCCGGAGGTCGAGGCGGAATTGGCGCGTCAGGCGTCAATGCGCGGGAGGCCGCTTGAAGCCACGAACGACTACGGTTGGGGCATTAGCCCTTGCAGTCTTGTTAGCGGCGCCTGCGACATTAGCAGCAGTGGCCGGAGTGATATCCGGTGAGGAGGCCGGCTCATCCTCCTTGTTGTACAGGGGGTATTCGCGGTGATCCTGATGTGGAGAAGGGAACATAGATGAGTCGCGCTCACAATGACCACAATGCAGACGCTCGACGTTATCAGTTTATCTATTCTATGACGGGGCTTTTTCTCGGCTTCGTTAGCATGATGGGTGGAGTTGCCGTGTTTCTGAACGGTTTTGCGCGCTCCACCGGCTGGGCCGCCACAATTCCAGGCAACAAGGGCGCCACTGCTGATGGACTGCCGGGAGCCCTGCTCTTCGCGGCCGGCTTGCTCGTGATTATCTCTACTCGGCATAAAGTTCGCCTTACCGTGGATAATGTACGTCGCGGGCCGGACAAGCCGGATGAGCAACAAGTAGAGTTGGCGGTCCAGTCCATTCTCACCGAGCTTGACCAAAGGTGCAGAAGGTTCGCGACAATTAACGAGCAAGGTGAGGAGGTGCTTGGCGGCGCGCTCGGAGCTATCGTTGTCGTTGGCGCTATCCTAACGGGATTTGCGACATTTTTCCTGTTTAAATCGCGCTTGAGCTTCCCGTGGTGGGGATCGCTCGGAGTGAGTTTGGTGTCGGCGCCCATTTCGTTAATGTTCTTTTTTTTGGTGAGCGAAGTGGTATTGGCTTCGATTGTTCGCGGTGGGCGTCGTCAGTTCGAGGAGAGATTTCCCTGCGGCTCCGCCGAATGGCCGATTGCGCTGCGCATCCTTTCCCAAATGCAGACTTCAAGCGGAGCGGAACGGAAGTTGGGAAAGGCCATTGACGACCGTCCCGCAATAGTTCGGCGGATTCCTGCGGTTAAATCGGCCGGAGCCCGGACCACAGCCGATGAAGTTCGCGCCCGATGGTCAGCCACCGCTCGGCGCAACCAGCTCCGAAACAGGTATCGCTCAGGAGGAGAAATGCCGAACCATGGCGGCGACAGCGCCCACCGCACTACCGGGCGCGAGCATGCCTCCCACGAAGACGAGTGAGGCTGGACCAAATATGCCTGGGTTCATGACAGTTACTTTTCGAGGCTGCGCAATAGCTTCCCGGCCAGCTGTAAGCAGAAGCAGAATCCCGGCCATTGCGGCGCCAGCGCCAAGTTTCAGCGCGGCCATAGTTGTTAGCCACGAACTCGCCGGCACTCTCTTGCACGACCTGGGATTATAGCGCTTCTGAAGGTGCGGAAAGAAAAGACGCTTAACCGCCGGGTGCTTAACTGTAACCGATCTGGGGGAGCCGACTCTCGGCGAACGCCCCTAACGGTCGCGGCTCTGTAAGCATCTGAATAACACGCCGAGTCCGAAACAGAGCCGCGACCGTAATGTAAGGGAGCGGGATTTCGTAGCTCAGCGAGGAAGTCCCGAAAACGTGTAACCACCCCTCGCGCTGTTTGCCCGGCGGACGCCTCGCATATTTCAAGCTGTCGACCGCTTTGAGTAGCCAGTGAAATGCGCACACAGCCGGCTCGCCGTGAGTCGCGCTCCACAGCGCCAGCCACATGGCATGGAGCCGTCGCGGCGGGCGTTCACGCTCAACTTTCGATTTCCTCCCTCGACGGTCCACCTGGCCGGAATGCCGGCCGGTTTGGGCATATTGTCGTCGCCGCATTCCTGTTCTGCTGGCATCGCTACACCGGCGCCGCCAATGCAGAAGCACTGTGCTGGAACCGGCGGCCCGCCGGGACGGCTATCCTTCCGGATCTGAGCCATCGGCGCGCTCCCCTGGTTCGCTCGCCTGGTTCGCTCAACTAGTCCCGCAACTAGTAGACGCGGTGCATGGTGGCGAGCCGCGCGATTCGCTTCCGGTGTGCGGCCTCAAAGCAGCGCCCGGGATCCGTGATTCTCCGAGCAGCGCGAGGAGCTGAGTTGCGTAGCGCCGATCAAAGCTCAAGCGGCCGGAACTCGAAGGCAACTGCCTGGCAATCCTGGAAAAAGGCGTATTCGATTTAGCACGGCGGCAATGGCGACAGAGAACGCGGAAGGAGCCTCGGGAGTAGCTGAATCGCCCGGCAACCTGCTGGGAGGGGGAGCCTCCCAGGAAGTGGCGCGAGGGGCCTCGTATTGGCGGGGCGGTGGAGCTGGCTCCAGGAAGAACCGGAGCTCTTCTATTAAAAGCTTGTCATGGTCAGAACGTTAGTTTCAGAGCCATCTGCATGACCCTCGCCGGCGACGTACCGCTGATGGTGCCGGCCGTGGCATTGCCGATCGACGCAGCCGGCAGACTGAAGTTTGCACGATTGAAAGAGTTGAACATCTCCCACCGGTAAGTCAGCTTAAATCTTTCTTTGAAGCGGAAGTCGCGGTGAATGCCAAGATCGGCATTGAAGAAGCCGGGCCCCTGAATGATTCCCAGGCCGGCATTGCCGAAGGTGTACTGCGCCGGGATGGCGAATGCCGCCACATTGAACCACGCATTTATGGTTCGCTGGCTCGCAGGCAGATTCGGATTCGAGACCCAATTGGGCCGCTCGGTGGCCGTAACATTTCCGGTTGTGGTGGTGGCGTTCGATACCGAGGCGGAGAGACTGGGCGATGCCCACTGCCCGGAATAGAACGTCCACACGCCGGTAAGGTCCCAGTTACCGACGATGTAGGACATCACGCCTTTACTCAGGTGCTGGCGTCCGGCGCCGAAAGGCAGTTCGTAGACGTGATTGAACACCAGCGTCTGGCGACGATCTTCAGGGGCGTTGCCCCAATCGCAGGCGCTGCAATAAGAATTCTCCGGCCGGGTGGAAGACGCCTCGCCGCGGGTATTGGAAAGGTTGTGCGACCAGGTCCATGCGACGCCTCCCGATAGCCCGTTGGCCAGCCGCTTGCGCAGGCTGGTCTGCATCGACTGATATTTAGAAGCGCCAAAATTGGTCCGCATGTCGACATCGCCAAGCAGGGGATCCATCGCGTAGAGCGGCCTTCGGGGATTGAGGACGCCCGGACCGGGCACGGGCTGGTTCGCGTTGATCGAATTGAGCAGATCCAGCCCTCTGGTTCCGACATAGGAAACTTCCAACAAGAGGCTGGAAGTGAGCTCACGCTGCACGCCGATGCTCCACTGGATGACTTTCGGGATTCTGATGCTGGGATCGTATTCGAGCGTGTAGCCGCTGTTGAGTGTGGCCGGGTTGGTGAGAGTCGGTTGTACCGGGAGCGGCAGACCGGCCGAAATGGTAAACGGCGGAGCGGCGTTCTGGTCGGGAGTGTAAGTCTGGCCGACAGTCAAGGGGGGGTTCTGATGCAGCTCCTTGCCCATGTTCCAGGACTCGACATAGAAAAAACCGCCGCCGCTTCGCAGAACGGTTTTGCCATCGCGTGTTAGAAGATACGTGAGACCCGCCCGCGGCGCAAAATTGTTGGTATCGAGTCTTACCAGGGAACGGCTGTTGCCGTTCACGCCGGCCAGGTCGAAAATGCCGGTGTTTATGTTGAAATTGGACCATTGGTTGTTCACTTCGTAGGGCGGAGATTGCATTTCATGCCGTAAGCCGTAGGTCACAGTCAGGCGGTTGGAAACGCGCCAGGCATCCTCGAAGAAGAAGCCGGTCTCCCACATGCGCATGCCAAACACGCCCTCCTGAACACTGCGCGTGGCGCCGTTGAAAGCGCCCAGCGCGAAGTCGGCCAAAGCCAAGCCGCCGCCAGTGCCGCCAATCTGGCGCGTGAACTCGCCAGTGAACGTATAGGCTCCGCGCGCGCTTTGCACCGTGAATCCATTCATATCGTGGCGTAGGTAGCGCCCGCCCATCTTAAAGGTGTGGGAGCCTTTCACGATGTTCAACACGTCCTCGTATTGGTAGGTGAGGGTATGATTCTCATCCGGAAACTGCGCGGTATTTCCGATGGTGGCATAGCCGCTGATGCCGTAACCGGGAAGGCCGCCGCTACGGTTGCTGATGTTGATTCCAGGGATGCCGAGCTCCTGCGCGATGGGAGCCTGTGAACCGAGGGCGAGAGTATCGTCATACCGCGGACGAATCAAGCCCAGCCGGACTTCATTCACGATGTGGCCGCCAAATACCTTGACATAGTTCAAGGTGGTCGTCCAGTTGCCAAGGGTGGTGACGATGCCGCCCGTCAGAAACGCGCCCACGTTGATAGGCGCATTGGGATTGGACGGAAGCGAGCCGGCGCTGACGCCGAACGTATCCAGGCGGCTGAACTTGAAGAAGATGCGGTCGGACCCGCTCAGATTATGGTCGACGCGAATATCGAACTGATCGTCCGTTTCGGCATTCTCGGGGCTGAACAGGAAGTTGCGCGTGCTGGCGCCGTTGGTTGGCGTTGGCAACAGGCTCATCAGCTTTGCGGCCAACGGGTCCAGCTCAGAAGCCGGAATGATGTTGCCCGGATACGGCGCGCGGAGACCGGCGCTGGTAATCGTGTACGGATCGTACAGCGGCGTAGAGGTGACGGCGCTGAAGTTTCCCGTCATGACGGCCTTGCTCTGCGTCAGGGTCGGAATGCTCTGCACCGAGTTGGACGGCTGGCGAATGCGGGTGCCCTGATAATCGCCGAAGAAGAACGTCTTATTCTTGCGGATAGGTCCGCCGAGGGTGCTCCCGAATTCATTGCGCTGAAAGGCCGCCCTGGGCGCGCCGCCAAGGTTGTTGAAGAACGTGTTGGCGTCCATGTCGGAATTGCGGAGAAACTCGTACGCGTCGCCGTGGTAAGCGTTGCCGCCGCTCTTGCTCTGCACCACGGTTGTCGCGCCCGCCGCGGCGCCATATTCCACGGTGTAGTTGCTGGCCAGAACGCGAACCTCCTGGATGGCGTCCACCGAAGGCACCAGCACGAGGTAGTTCACCCACATGTCTTTGTTGTAGATGCCGTCGATCAGATAGCTATTGTTATTCGGCAGCGAGCCGTTTACGGCCACCGAGACGTCGGTTCGCTGGCCGGCATAAGCGCCCACCGCGGCGGTCATCACCGAGCTGGTGGGCGAACCGCCCGGCATCAGTGGAAGCAACTGCACAAAGGAGCGGCCATTGAGCGGGGTCTCGACGATCTGCTGGTTGGTGACCAAGGTAGAGACCGCCGCGGATTGAGACTGCACCAGCGAAGCTTGCCCGGTGACCTCCACGGTTTGTTGGACGTTACCCAAGGCGAGTTGCAGATCGACCGTCTGCGTGTCCGCCGCGGTGAGCTGGATGCCGTTTCGCACCAGACGCTGAAAGCCCGGGTGCTCCACGGTTACAGTCAAAATACCGGTTGGGAATAAGTTGGCAACGTACTGGCCATTGGCGTTGGTGGTCACCGTGCGCGAGAACTTGGTGGCGTCGTGGGTGACGATGACTTGGGCGCCGGAAACCGCTGCGCCTGCCTGGTCGACTACCGTTCCCACCACGGTTCCGCTTTCAGCCTGCGCGAAAAGCCGGGACCCCGAGAAGAGAGTGAAAAGCGCTGTGCAAGTGAGCAACAGCCGGGTATACAGCCGGGTATTCATCGAGTGCCTCCTCATAGCCCTCCTCCAGACGACCGGGTGCGAGGATCGCCGCATGTTCCGATGATTCGAACAGAGCCTCGCGGGACGCTTTCGGCGTCTTCAATTGCCCGGCCCAAGGGCTACCACATGGCGAACCCGGCCTGGTGGAATTAGTATCAGTATCGAACAAAATATATGCCGGTTACATTGCGATGTCAAGAGCAGATTGTGGGTTAACCACCGGTTTTTGGGGAAATTACAAATTTATGGTCGGGCGGGTTTCCCGGTATTGCCGCGAAACGCTGTTCACACTTTGCTAAAATGGTTATTGACAAGCATTTTGTTTCAGTACACAATTAAATGAATTTTCGCGGGCGGGCCCAGTCAAGAAGCCGCATGTGGCCTACGTTGCCCACCCTGGAGGGAACTCATGCAAAGTACGCAACCGGTTCGATGGTTATCCGGGCTGGCGCTGGTGGCATTAGCCGGCATTCCAATAGTCAGTTGGTCGTTTCAGGCGACGCAACAGCCGCCCGCACAGCAGCCGGCGGCGGTCGCCGCGCCGACGAATCCGACTCTCGCCGCTTCCGAGCAGGACCGGCAACGGCTGATGGATCTCCTGCACATCACGACGCTGCGCCTTGGACCGCAATCGAGGCCCGAACCGCAACCGGGGCGTCTCGGTCTGGTGAACTACGACGAATCGAAGGCCAATCCATATCCCGATCTGCCCGACCCGCTGGTATTGAAGAACGGCAAGAAGGTCACGACGGCAAAAATGTGGTGGAACCAGCGCCGGCCGGAGATCGTGGAGGATTTCGACCGCGAAGTCTACGGCCGCATGCCTAAGAATGTGCCCAAGGTGAAATGGGAAGTCACCTCGACGACCAAGGGCATGAACGGCGATTTTCCGATCGTCACGAAACAACTGGTAGGGCACGTGGACAACTCTGTCGATCCGCAAATCACGGTCGACATCCAGGTGGTTCTGAATACGCCGGCGAATGCCACGGGGCCGGTGCCGGTGATCATGCAATTCGGCGGATTTGGCGGCGGCCGCGGAGCGGCGCGCGGAGGGGCTCCCGGGGCGGCGGGCCGCGCTCCGGCAGCGGGTCGTGCTCCGGCGGCGCCACCGGTCTCCTACGGTCCACCATGGCAGCAACAAGTCTTGGCTAAGGGTTGGGGTTACGCCACCATCAATCCTTCCAGTGTCCAGGCGGATAACGGCGCCGGCCTGACGCAGGGGATTATCGGCTTGGTCAACAAGGGCCAGCCTCGCTCGGTCGACGATTGGGGCGCGTTGCGGGCATGGGGTTGGGGCGCCAGCCGGGCTCTCGATTACTTCGAGACCGATAAATCGGTCGACGCGAAACACGTCGCGTTGGAAGGCCACTCGCGCTATGGCAAAGCGGCGATCGTCGCCATGGCGTACGATCAGCGTTTCTGGACCGCGTATGTCAGTTCCTCGGGCGAAGGCGGCGCCAAGCTGCACCGCCGCAACTGGGGCGAGCAGGTGGAAAACGTAGCCGCGCCCAATGAATACCACTGGATGGCAGGCAACTTCCTCAAGTATTCAGGACCGTTGCATGTCAACGATCTGCCGGTGGACTCCCACGAGTTGATCGCCTTGTGCGCTCCACGCCCGGTGTTCTTGAGCGGCGGATCGCTCGCGGCAGGCGATGGTTGGGTGGACGCCAAGGGCACGTTCATGGCGGGCGTGGGCGCCGGACCGGTGTACAAACTTCTGGGCAAGAAAGATCTCGGCACGGCCGAATTCCCGCCCATGGAAACAGCTCTGCTCGATGGCGACATCGGATTTCGACAGCACAGCGCGGGCCACACCGACGCGCCGAACTGGCCGGTGTTCCTGGATTTTGCCAGCCGGCATATGGAGACAGTTTCCACCAATACAAAGTGAAAACCCCGGAGGTGCATAATTGCTTTGGGGATTTCGGGGCGCTGTGGCGGAAATCGCCCGTGTGGAGCGGTGAAACAATCGGTTGGCAAGCAAAAGCGCGTGCCCCACAAAAACTCAAACCTGTGCGCGCTAACGTGGGACGCTTTCGTCTGTCAACCCGGCGATCTCAGCGATTCCCTCACAGCTTCTGAGACTGAGGAGCGGTGAAACATATCGCGTTCACATGAGTGTGAACGCTGCACGCAGGAGTGCGTGCGCCACGTATTTGTGGTTGGAGACGAGACGATGAAGAATCAAGTGACCCGGCGTTCCATTTTAAAAGCCGCGGGAACGGCGGGAGTGGCCGGGGGGTTGCCGGAAATTGCTATGGCGTTTCAGCCGGCGGGACCGGTTGCGTACGAAGTAGCGGCGAGCAGCTACCAGGACGCCGCGCCCAAATACTCGATTAAGTTCGCGGTGATCGGGATCGACCACAATCACATCAATGGCATCACCGACGCGTTGCGCCGCGGCGGCGGCGAGTTGGTGGCGGTACACTCAAACCTTGCCGAAACGCTGGCCGGATTTCAGAAGCGCTATCCTGGCGTGAAGGTGGCTGCCAGCGAAGATGAGATCCTGAACGATCCATCCATTCAATTGGTGGCTTCCGCCGCTATCCCGGATCTGCGGGCGCCACTCGGCGTCCGGGTCATGCGGCACGGCAAGGATTATCTGAGCGACAAGCCCGGCATCACCACTCTGGAACAGCTTGCCGAGGTCCGCCGGGCGGTCAAAGAGACCAACCGTATGTTCGCCATCATGTACTCCGAACGGCTTGAGGTTAGGGCTGCGGTCAAGGCGGGCGAACTGGTGAAGGCTGGCGCCATCGGAAAGGTGGTTCAGACCGTGAACCTGGCTCCGCATCAGGTGAACGAGAAGACCCGCCCGGAGTGGTTTTGGGATCCGGCCCGCTACGGCGGCATCCTGTGCGACATCGGATCGCACCAGGCGGACCAGTTCGTGTATTACACCGGATCGACTGTGGCGGATGTGACGGCGTCGCAGATTGGGAATGTGAATTACCCGCACCATCCGAAGTTCCAGGACTTTGGCGACATGATGCTGCACGGCAATGGCGGCTTGGGATACGTACGCGTCGACTGGTTCACGCCCGATGGCCTGGGAGTATGGGGCGACGGACGGTTGTTCATTTTGGGAACCGAGGGATACATCGAATTGCGGAAGTATGCGGATATTGCCGGGCGCCCGGGCGGCAATCACCTGTTCCTGGTGGACAAGAAGAAGGTCACGTATATGGACTGCAGCCAGGTGGTGTTGCCGTTCGGGCCGCAGTTCGTGGGCGACATTGTGAACCGCACCCGTGTGGCGCAAAACCAGGAGCAGGCGCTGCTGGCCACCGAACTGGTTCTGAAGGCGCAGAAGAATGCGCGTGTGGTGTAATAGCTTTGGCACGGTTTGGTCGACAACGACAGTTATAACGACAGTTACAACGACAGGAGAACAGGGTTATGGCAGAGAAACAAAAGTTGTCGCGGCGATCGATATTGAAGACAGGCGCGGGGGCCGCGATTACTGCCGGGTTCCCTACGATTGTGCCGTCGAGCGTGTTCGGGCAGACGGCTCCCAGCAACCGGATCAACGTGGGCGCGATCGGCGTAGGGCGCATTTCGCGCACGCACGATCTGCCGGCCATCCGGAAGTATGAGCTGGCGCGGATTATGGCGGTGTGCGATCTGGATGCCAATCGCGTGGAGCAGGGCAAGACGCTGGTGAACGGTTTCTACTCGACCGGCGGCAAACCATATGACGGCGTCAAGGGATATCGCGACTATCATGAACTGCTGGCGAACAAGGACGTGGATGCCGTGGTGATCTCGACGCCGGACCACCAGCACGCGGTTCTGGCGGTGAATGCGGTGCGCGCGGGCAAGGATGTCTATTTGCAGAAGCCGGCCTCGCTGACGATCGCCGAGGGCCGGTATATGAGCGACGCGGTGAGAGCTTCCAAACGGGTTTTTCAGATCGGGTCGCAGCAGCGTTCGTGGAAGCAGTTCCACCGGGCCTGCGAACTGGTGCGCAACGGACGGATCGGGGATGTGCAACACGTGGAGATCGGTCTGCCGGGCGATCCCTCGGGACCGGAGGCGCGGGAGACGCCAGTACCGCCCAACCTGAACTACGATGCATGGCTGGGGACCACGCCGCAGGTGTACTACACGGAAATGCGCGTGCATCCGCAGAAGGATTTCGACCGGCCGGGTTGGCTGCGCTGCGAACAGTTCGGCGCCGGTATGATCACCGGCTGGGGAGCGCACCACGTGGACACGGCGCACTGGGGCATGAACACGGAGCTTACCGGGCCGGTGGAGATCTGGGGGACCGCCGAATTCCCGACGCACGGATTATGGAACGTGCATGGGAAATTCAAGACGGAGGGGCGGTACGCGAACGGGATGAGCATGTCGATTTCGGGCGATTATCCGAACGGGATCAAGTTCATCGGCACGAAGGGTTGGATCTTTGTGACGCGCGAGCAAAACGTGACGGCGAGCGATCCGGGCGGGCCTATGGGGAAGCCGCTGGAGGCGAGCGACGCGAAGATCCTCGACAGCGTGATCGGGCCGAATGAGATTCACCTCGCGACGGCCGATGAACATCACGCGAACTGGCTCGACTGCGTACGGAGCCGCAGGGAGACGCTGGCGCCGGCCGAAATCGCGCACCGGGCGTGCTCGACTTGCCTGCTGCACCATATGGCGATGAAGACCAAGCGCAAGTTGTATTGGGATCCCATGAAGGAGCGTTTCAAGAACGACGACGACGCCAATGCGATGCTGAGCCGGCCGCAGCGAGCTCCTTACGGATTCAATAAGACTGGAGCGGTGTAAGAGCAGGCGGGCCCCGAGGCTGAGGAGCGCGGATTCCCGTCGCGGCGCCTTCGCCATTTAGTTGCCTTCGCCACGCGGTTGATTGACATCAACGGTGCGCTTCGCCCGCTCCATCGTCGCGCTGGCACCGCGCGCTTCGCGCTAAGCTCTGAAGCCAATTGAATCTTGTGGTCGCGCCCGCATAGGCCGGGCCGAACACAGAACCGGCAATCCCGGCACAGGCCCGGGGGAACTCGGCGTTGGTTTACCAGAGCGATGAGTGCGCCGGGCCAAGCGGGAATGCCTTGAGCCTGAACTGCGTCACGGTGCCGGTCCCCGCGGCGTTCACCGCACTCGCAGTTCTATCGGGAACTTTTAGGCAGACCGGTGCGCAGACCCACTGGAGCCCGGCGGGGCGAAGGCATCCTTCACGTTCCGATCCCGATGGATTCCCGGTGCAGTTGAACGGACCCGGCTATGTAAGGGACATGCGGGTTTCGGACGCCCCGTGTGCGACGGCTTGCGAAGCCTACACTGGAGTCTGGTTCTATTTCTTAAGGAGAAACATGGGGATAGCACGGCTCAACAGGTGGTTGTTCCTGGTAGCGCTATCGCTGACGTGCAGCGCAGTTGCGGCCGCGCAGACGAATGGCGGCGCTACGACTTCAACTGCCGCGATGGGCGGGTCGCGGCAAGCGGCGATGGACCGCGATCTGCTCGAAGTCACCATCCCTAAGCTTGAAAAGATGTATGCCGCCCATAAGTACACCGTCACTCAGGTAGTGCAGTGGCATCTTGCCCGCATCGCGAAATACAACGGCATCTACAGAGCGGTGCAGACCGTCGATGCCAAAGGAGCGCTCGCCACAGCGGCCGAAGAAGATGCCGCCGCAAAGAAGGGCGGGGACTTCCAGCGTGGCCCGATGTGGGGCGTGCCAATTGTTTTGAAAGCCAATACCAGCGTCAAAGGGCTAATTACGACCGACGGATGGCGTGGCTATCTCATCCCCGGCCATGAACTGGTGGCGCCCAGGGACGCAACCATTGTCGCGAAACTGCGCGCGGCGGGCGTAGTCATTCTCGGGCAGACCAATATGCCGGACTTTGCCGCCAGCGACACCAACCGCAGCACCGCCTTCGGACGCACCGGCAATGCTTATGATGTTCGCTTCAGCCCTGGGGGCTCCTCGGGCGGCACAGTCACGGCTGTCACGGCAAACTTCGCGCTACTCGGGACGGGAACGGATACCGGCAACTCGATTCGTATGCCCGCGGCCACCAGCGCTGTGATCGGCGTGCTGCCAACGCGAGGCTTGGTGAGCATCGCCGGCATCGCACCCCTTGACTGGCTGCGCGACAACACGGGCCCGATTGCACGCGACGTGACCGACGCAGCTATCGCACTTAGCGTTATGGCCGGCGAAGACCCGCTGGACTTTCGCACTTCCGGGTCAGGCGAGAAGGCGCAGCCGGGACCTTATACGCAATATCTGAAGGCTGACGCCCTTCGAGGGAAGCGCTTCGGCGTTCCCGCCTTCATCTTGAAAGATGGGCCAGGGCTTCCGGTGGCCGGCGCCTCGGCTGCTGGCGGCGCCTCGGCTACCGGCGCTGGCGCCGCGACTGCCGGTAGCGGCTCTCTACGACCGGAAACCCGCGCCATGTTTATGCAGGCCATAGAAGGTCTCCGGACTGCGGGCGCGACAGTCGTTTTTGACGACTCGATTCTGCCGGACAGCTTTGCGGCATTGATGCGCTCCGTGAACACTCAGCAATACCGGCGCGATGGCACGGAGATGTTCCTCAAGGAATTTGGGCCAGCGGAATATCACTCAGCCGCTGAGTACGAGAAGGCGGCCGGCTCGCCGCTTCCAGCTACGATTATTGGCGCTCAGGCAAGTGGCATTGGCGCTCAGGCGGGTGGCGGAGACGCCGGGGCGGGCGCGGATGCAGGCGGCCGACAGCGGCAACCAGTGGCGCAAGTCGCGCTGAAAACAGATCCCAATGCCGATGCCAACTTCTTCGCCCCTCAGCAACGGGCCTTGGCTGCATATAACGAGCCCTTCGAGCGGCTCCACCTGGACGGTCTGGTTTATCCAGCCGCCCAAATGCCGCCGCCCGATGAAACCATGCCGCAGGATGGGCGCATCAGTGGAGGTCCGCACAGCAATACGGGATGGGTCAATAGCATAGGCATCCCGGCAATTGTGGTCGTGGGCGGGTTCTATCCCGGCGGTCTTCCCTTTGGGCTTGAGCTATCGACCCGGCAGTGGAAAGACGGTGACTTGTTGGGTTGGGCCTATGCGTATGAGCAGGCGACGCATTACCGCAGGCCACCCGCTCTGGTGGAAAAAGGCCTGCTGCCGGATGCGAGATAGTTATTGAGGTAGGTATCGCGTTCGAGCACGCTGGTCGACAGGCTGAGCCGTGATCGCGAGATTCGATGCTATCGTGAAACCGCTTGCTGACGCGCGCGGCTCCGATAGAGGCTCGACCGTGAGGCAGGAGAGCCTGCGCCGCTACTGAGATAGAATCTCATCCATGCGCATCCTGATCGGTTTCCTATTGCTGGCCCAACTGGCTTCAGCTCAGGGGAGAGGCGCCGCGGCCACCCAGACAGGCGCGGCGGCCCAGACAGGCACGGCGGCCGATCGCGCCGCCTTCATCCGCGAGAACTACAGCAAGTTCGAATACCGCATCGCCATGCGCGACGGCGCGAAGCTGTTCACATCGGTCTACGTGCCCAAGGACGTATTCACCGACGGCAGGACCTATCCGATCATGATGCAGCGGACGGGCTACAACGTGGCGCCGTATGGGCTCGACCTCTACCGGACGAGTCTCGGGCCCTCGGAGCTGTTTGAGCGCGAGAAGTTCATCTTCGCGTACCAGGACGTGCGCGGGCGGTTCATGAGCGAAGGCGATTTCATCACCATCCGTCCGCACAAGCCGGTGAAGAACGGGCCGAAGGACACCGACGAGAGCAGCGACAGCTACGACACCATCGATTGGCTTGTGAAGCACGTTCCCGGCAATACCGGCAGGGTGGGAATGTGGGGCGTGTCGCAGCCGGGGTTCTACGCGACGGCGGGGATGATCGACGCGCATCCGGCCCTGGTGGCGGTGGCGCCGCAGGCTCCGGTGACGGATTACTACCTGGGCGACGACGTCTACCACAACGGCGCTTTCATGCTGGCCCACCGCTTCAGCTTCTATATGGGGTTCCGCAATCGCGAGGGCGACCCCGCGCCGCCTCCGCGCACGCTGCCCTTCGACTACGGCACGCCGGATGGCTACGATTTCTACCTTAGTCTGGGGTCGCTGGCCAACGCCGACGAGAAGTATTTCAAGCACCAGCAACCCATGTGGAACATGAACATCGACCACACGGCCTACGACGAAGAGTGGCAATCGAGGGCGATTTGGAAGCACTTGAAAGGCATCAAGCCGGCGGTGATGCTGGTGGGCGGCTGGTACGACAACGAAGATCCGCAGGGCTTGCTGCGGCAGTTCGATTTCATGGAGAAGAACACGCCGCCGGCCGACATGCTGGTGATGGGTCCGTGGAACCACGGCGGTTTCGCGCGCGGCGATGGAGACCGGCTGGGCAACATCAGCTTCGGCTCGAAGACGGGGCCGTATTACCGGGAGCGCATCGAGTTCCCGTTCTTCCTCTACTATCTCAAGGGCCGCGGGGATGGCAAGTTTCCCAAGGCGTGGGTGTTTCAGACGGGCATGAACCAGTGGCGCCGGTTCGACGCTTGGCCGCCGCGCGAAGCCAAGGTCACCGACCTGTTCCTGGACGCGCATGGCAAGCTGGCATGGAGCCGGCCCGCGGAAGCCGGATTCGAAGAGTACCTGTCAGACCCCGGCAAGCCGGTGCCATACGTGGGCCGCATCGTCCAGGGGATACTCAATTCGTATATGACCGAGGACCAGCGGTTCGCCGCGATGCGTCCCGACGTGGTGGTGTTCAAAACCGAGCCGCTGGACCATGACGTGCCGGTGTTCGGGCCGATCCAGGTGGATCTGAAAGTGTCGACGTCGGGGACGGACTCCGATTTTGACGTGAAGGTGATCGACGTGTTCCCGGGCGATTATCCGGACTATAACAATATGGCGAACAATCCGGCGGGGACTGCGGTGGCCGCTGCCGCGGCGACGACGCCGATGGGCGGGTATCAGGAATTGATTCGCGGCGAGCCGTTCCGCGGCAAGTTCCGCAAGAGTTTCGAGAAGGCGGCGCCGTTTGAGCCCAACAAGCCGGACCGGATCACGTTCTATCTGCCGGACATCGCGCATACCTGGCGGCAGGGACACCGGATCATGGTGCAAGTGCAGAGCTCCTGGTTTCCGCTGACGGACCGCAATCCGCAGAAGTTTATGGAGATTCCCAAGGCGCTGTCGAACGATTTCCAGAAGGCGTTCGAGCGCGTCTATTTCGGCGGCGCGGACGGGTCGCGGATTCAGTTGCGGGTGATGGAGTGAGTCGGCTAGCTGGCTGGGGCGTTCTACCTAACTAGGCTTCGACGTTTCTCCGGATAAACCGGCGGTTTTTCTGCGCTGGGCAACTGGAATCTGATGTTCTACTTTATATTCGTGGGGATCTACGTGGCGGGGATCGCCGTACTGGCTGGGGCTGGACCCGGTTGTTGCGCCACTGGAGTCTGAGCGGCAAAGGGTGCCCCTGCGGGGCCGCAGATTAGTGTCCGATTATGGGACTAGGGTCGTTTGGTAAATCGCCCTCTGCTGGCGGGTAGGGCGCGTTTCGCCGGGATAAGCAAGGGGCGAAGCTTCGAGTAAAACTTTAAATAAATGAAGCTAACATACAATTAATTTAATAACTTAGAGCTGGCAGTTGCATTCGCGGCCGACTGGCCGGCGCGGAAGCGATTGTGGTGCGCTTGCGCCGGCCGATGTCGATTTTGTATTCAATTGTCAAAGAGCCGATGCGCGGCGAACGGCTGATCGGAGAGGAGCCGCGGGCGCAGATAACTGTCCGTTTCGGGGACTGTTTGGTAAGTCGAAGGCGACAGACCGGGAGGTCTGTCCTACTACCAGTATACAGGATGGGAAAAAGCGCTCTGGTGGTTTGCGTATTGTTTTCATGGCGATACAGCCTGTCACTGGGTTTGGCGGCTGAATACGTCAGAAGAGGGATGATTGCTCTGGAGGCGCGTTAGGGCGATTGTCTTCAACAGTTACGCCCAGTTTGTTCGCCAATCGGTTTATGAAGGCGATTTGGCCCTTGAGAAGCTTGCGTCGCGCTTGCGATATCGGGAACCAGGCTGCGCGGTCAACCTCGGGGAATTCCTGCGTCTTGCCGGACTTTGGCGGCCACTCCATGGAAGACATGTTGCTTTTGACGAGGGTCGGGTCCACGTCCTGTTCCAGAGCCCAGGCGGTGATCAGCTTGCCGCTGGGCTGGCGGAGCTCTCCCAGCGGCAAGAAGTCGCCATCAATGGGAATGCTGGTCTCTTCCTGGAATTCTCTCTTGGCGGCCTGGAGGGCGTCCTCGTCTTCCGAGTATTCTCCTTTGGGGAGAGACCATGCGCCGTCGTCCTTCCTGGCCCAAAAGGGGCCGC
The DNA here is from genome assembly GCA_003135055.1 of Bryobacterales bacterium. Classification (GTDB taxonomy): domain Bacteria; phylum Acidobacteriota; class Terriglobia; order Bryobacterales; family Bryobacteraceae; genus PALSA-243. The sequence continues at coordinate 36,480 of PLDF01000506.1, forward strand.
CGGGGTGAACGAGGAAAAGCTCGAGGTGGTTGGATCTTCGGAACAGGAGGAGGCCGGCGCTTCGTTTAGGCATGGGGTGCTTCTTTATTTTCGAACGGCCAACATGGAGGGTAACCCGATTCTGTGCACGCGGAAACCGCCGGGCTGTTTTGCGTGGCCGGCGATGCGGCTAATGCTCTGCGCCGGAAGGCCCAGGTCAAGAAGCCGGATCTGACGGCTTAGGCAGTTCGTGCCGATTCACGCTGTCGCAGGCCATGGGCCAGCGCCACTGGGGGATCGCCTGCCATGCCGTGAGGCCATCGGGGCGCGGGGTCAACACGTTCAGGACATCGGTACGCGACCACTGTTTTGAATTGTCGTAGTCTGCCGTATGCCGATGCTGTTGCAGCAGAACGAAACTGAGCGCGACGATGTTCAGCTCAGGCGGAACATTGCCGCCGCTCTTGACGGTTTTCAGTACCTCGCTGCAAATTCCCTTCATCTTGCCGTGTTCAAAAGTTCTGGCGAGGATACTACGCTGCCGTTCCACCGCCCATTTGCTAACAGCTTCATCTATCAAAAGGTGGAATAGAGCATAGTATGCCGTGGACACAGCACGCCGGAGGCTGGCCTGCTTAGGGTTTGTTGGTTCCTTGCGCGCGAGATCATATGCCTGTTCCAGCAGGTCGTCGGCAAATTGCATCGGCTACGCCCAAGCCTCTTCCCGAAGGGCCTCCTGTTCGGATACGCTCCTGAAATTGTAATAGGGGAAAAGACCCATAGACGGAAGATCAAAACGCTCCTCCAATCGCCAGGCGACCTGCGCCGCTACCTCTCGAAGCCGCGTCTTGCTGGCCTCATCCGACAGCAGGACGCGAAAGAATATGGCCCAATCGCCACTCCAATCCCGAGCGATGTCGTACCGAATGTGAACCACGTCTGGGGCCACGCTCGCAAGAGCCACGAGCTGGGCGGTGCGAAAACCTTCCTTGCGATTGACGATGCCGACAACAAAACCATTCTCGGCTTCTATAGTCTGAGCCCCGCTTCGGTTGAATATGCCCGGACGCCGGAGATCGTACGGCGCGGGATGGCGCGCCATGACGTGCCGGGCTTCCGCCTGGCGCGCCTGGCCGCGGATCGCAGGTTGCACGGGCGGGGAATTGGCGGACAACTTCTGCTCGCGGCCGGCAGACGCTGCCTGTTGGCCTCGGCGGAGGTTGGCGGCGTCATGCTTGTCATCGACGCCAAGAACGAGAGAGTAGCAGGATGGTATGCCAGCTATGGCGCGGCGCCGCTGCTGGACGCGCCGTTAACCCTGGTGCTGCCGCTTGCGACAATCGGGGCCGCGCTCAGAAAAACCGGGAGATATTGATATGACATGAACCGGGTTTGCGCTTGACTCCGACCACCTGGTTCCGTGCGATGTGGCATGTGACCAGCCGGAAGAATGGCTCCAGCGCACTGGGCTTGCAGCGGGTTTCGGACCGGCGGTTCTCGGACCGCTTGGTCCCGGCTGCATGAATCGCGGAGCGCGATGGTTCGGCCCGGTCGCCATCGCCTGCTATCCTGCTTTCTGTAGTCAGTCTGTAGTCGGATGGAGATCGCAAGAATGCGCACCAATCGATGGCTTTCGGCAGCCTTGTTGCTGGCCGGATTCGCTGGCGTGGCCGCGCCGCAGAATATGCCGGCTCCCACGCCTCCGATGGGCTGGAACAGCTGGGATTCGTTCGGCACCACCATTACCGAAGCCGAGGTCAAAGCCAACGCCGACTACATGGCAGCGAACCTGAAGAACCATGGCTGGCAGTACATCGTGGTGGATATCCAGTGGTCCGAACAGAATCCTAAAACGCACGGTTACCGTCCCGACGCGGATCTGGCGATGGACGAGTTCGGGCGCCTGATTCCGGCGCCGAATCGTTTTCCGTCGTCGGCGAACGGCCGGGGTTTCAAGCCGCTGGCCGGCTACGTTCACGGTAAGGGACTGAAGTTCGGGATCCACATCATGCGCGGCATTCCGCGCAAGGCGGTCGACGCCAATCTGCCGATCGCGGGGAGCAAGCTGAAGGCGGCGGCAAACAAAGAATCGATATGCAGATGGAATTCCGATATGTACGGAGTCGACATAACGAAGGGCGGCCAGGACTATTACGATTCCATCGTGCAGCTCTACACTTCGTGGGGACTCGATTTCATCAAGGCCGACGATATGTTCGGCGGCGCGGGCGCGAACGGCGACCACAGCAGCGAGATCGACGCGCTGGGTAAATCGATCGCGAAGCATAAGCGCCCCATCGTGCTGAGCCTCTCCCCCGGCGCGCGCGACGACAGTCAAGCGGAATTTCCGGAACACACGCGCAAATGTGGCGCATCTCCGGCGACTTCTGGGACCGCTGGGTGGATCTGAAGAACCAGTTCCCGCGCTTCAACACCTGGAATAAGTGGGTGAGACCGGGCCACTGGCCCGATGGCGACATGCTTCCCCTGGGGCACATCGGCATCCGGGCGGAACGGGGCGAGCCGCGCATGTCGCTGCTGACTCACGACGAGCGGACGACGCTCATCTCGCTGTGGTCTATCGCGCGTTCGCCGCTGATGTTCGGAGGCAACCTGCCCGATAACGACGATTTCACCCTTTCCCTATTGACGAACGACGAAGTACTCGCCGTGGATCAGAAAGCGTCTTCGAGCAAACAGCTGTTCGCGAACGGCAACCAGGTTGCATGGGTCGCGGAAATACCTGGATCGAAAGCGAAGTACGCCGCTGTATTCAATACCGGCGATGCCGGCGGCGAGCAGGTGCGCGTGAACTGGTCCGATTTGGGATTGCCGGCAAAGTGCGTGGTGCGGGACCTCTGGGCCCATAAAGATACAGGAACGGTGCAGGACGGCAGAGCGTTCGATGTGAAGCCGCACGCTTCGGGTTTCTATCGAATCGCGCCGGCCGGGGGCAAATGAAGTGTGCGGCGTGCCGTGCGATATACCGGCTAATTCTCGGACGGTTTCTCCACGTGGTCGATCACCAACGATTCCACCGGCCCCTTATCCGGCAAAAGCTTCAACCCCAACTGTTCCTGTAGGGCGTCAAAGATCGACGCGCCTGCGATCTCAGCCACCGGCGCGGGATTGCCGGCGTCGCCCGCTCCCCCGCGGCCGCCGCGAAACATCGGCGTGGCTTCGTCAGGCGCAAATTCCAGGTGGAAATCAAAGAGTCCCGTAACCCCGCTCTTGTCGATCACCCTACGGTCCAGCATCGTAGAGAGCGTCGCGGAAAAGTCCTTCACGCTCGTCCCGTGCCCGTCCATCGTCACGCTTTGCCCGTTCATTCGCATCGACATGTTGCCGCAGAAATTGGGCATTGGCTGGCCGGGCGCTGGCGTCGGCAAGTGGTTCAGGTCGATGGCAACGCAGCCGTCGGGCTTCGTCGGGAGCGCTTTGACGCCGCCTTTCGCCACCGTCAGCGCATAGACCGGCATCTCTTTCGTCTCGCGATGGATCTTCAGCTTGAATCGGTCTTCGAGAAGCGTCCGAAGCATCGGCCCCATCATCTGCTCTACGCGCGCGGCGCCTTCCGCCTTCGCGGCCAAGTCGTAGAATTCGGACTGTATCCAGGCCGGACCACCCGAGATCTGAAGCATCTGCATGTTGGGACTGGCGCCATCCGCGAAAGTGCCATAGGCGAGTTGGATAAGACGTTGAAGCGTTGCACACTCCATATTCAACCTGCCCGTTGAAAACGGATTCTGGCCCCCACCCCGCCCTGCCCGGTTACCGCAGCTAGGGTTTGGTTTGATCGACGCCACTTCAAACTCAGGTTGCGGCGCCGCCGTTTGTCCGTAGCTGAGCGGAGCCTGCAGCAGCAGAATCCCGATCGCAACAGCGACCAGCAACAGCTTCTTGCTTAGATCCATGTCTTGGCCTTTGCGATGCTTCATAACTCTCCTCCTTAGTGGGGCAGCCAATCCTGGCTGCAGCCGGCTTTCAGCCGGCTTCTCTCACGCGGACGCGCCCATTTCCGTGCCAGCGCACTCTTCTCTTGACATATCACTCCGGCCGCCAATCGCTTAGACGGAAATTCGGAATCACAACCTTGCGTGTGAAATGCGCTTCGGGGTGGTAAGCCTTAACGAACACCCGCGCGTCCTTGAATTCCGATCCTGCGAAGGGAAATTCTCTGAAGAAACGGCTGATGGAATCTCCGTTGACCCGCCCGAAGTATGGCGCATAGTCGGACGCGCAGCCGGATCCTTGAGCAACTCCCCGGCCCGGCCCGTTGGACTCGATGGACAAGGTAACGCAGGGCGGGCTGCCAGGGGTCAGACAGCCTAACTCAACCTGCGCGCCTCCCGCGCTGGTTCGCGTTGCGCACCGCCCCACGTCTTCTATCCACTGGTCGCCGCCCGCGGCGGGAATGGCTTGCGCTGGATTCGCGTGCAGCAACGTCAGTGAGTAGTCTATCTCCAAGCCGACTGGCTGGTCCTTCAGGCGGTTGTAGATGTCTTTAGGAATGAAGATAAGGTAATGAAACGGGCCTCGTAAGTCCCAAGGAATTGGCATTCCACTCCGCCCGAGATCGATCGTAGTCCCGCCGGGTCCTATGAGGCGCCCCCCCGCGCCATCGTTGATCAGCATCTGTTCCTCACTAACGCCGCTGACGCGCAACGGCGCCCATACATAGGGGTCGCTTGTGGCCCGCGATGCGCGAGCACTGACCGGCGCCGGTTGGCCAGCGGGTCCATGGAATCTTCCGAAAGCCGGATCGAAGGCAATCTGAACCGCGTCCGCCACCGCGGGCTGTGACGAAAGGCGCCTCTCAATCGCAAAGGCGGGCTGCCAGGGCAGGAACTGGACAAACAGCCACACCAGCGCCGCGCCGCCATACATCCATCGCGCGCTTGTGGTTTTCCGCCGATAGTATTGGATCGCCAGCACAGCGGCAACGCCTGCGAGACCCCAGGCGACCTGAGCCGCATCGGTCACCCAGATGCCATTGAACGAGGAGCTCGTATAGAGTATGGTGGCCTGTGTGACGAGTGCGAATCCCACAACAACAGCTATTGCGGCGCCAGCCGCTTGCGCCAGGCTGCGAGTCAGCGTGGCGAATGCCAGCACTGGCAGATCCATGGCGAGGAACACCCACACACTGCGTGAGAGCGGCGCTGCCAGCGACGGTCCAATCGGGAACCCAGCGGCCAGACACTGACCAACCTCAATAAGGAATATCGGACTTTGCACCAGCAGCGCGACGAAGACTACTTTAGACAGCAGTAAGTCTCGTCGCCGGATAGGCCGCACCAGCCAGTCTTGAGTTAGTCCGGGTATCGGGTCCTGTTGAACCACTATTACGATCAGGATTCCGGTTGCCAGAAGACTGACAGTCCCCAATAGGCCCGAGAGAACCACTAGCGGGGACACGCCGCCCGACCCAAACGGGCCGACACTCGACAGAATCGCCCGATGTATCAGGTTGATTAGGGCCACTCCGAGAACCATCCGCCACAGTAACTTCAAGTCTTTCCGCAAAATATGCCAGACCATCGCTTAGCCTTTCTTCGATTCCGCCGCGTCTCTCGCCGACATCGCCAGCGCCGTAAAGATGGAGCGCAAAGACATCGGTCGCGCATCCACATTGCGCACGCCGCCGCTCAGCGACTCGATTTCAGCGCCCAACCGGTCTTCCGAGAAGCGGCAATCCACAAAACTGACTACATTGCCCATGGCCCGGACATTCAACCACTCCTCCGGCGCGCGGCCGGGCGGAGTAGCCTCGCGATCGAGTGTCACATGCACTTCGCGGAACCGCGCAGCAAGGTCGCTCATGGATTCTTCAAACAGCAGTCTCCCCTCTTCGATAAACCCCACGTGAGTCGCCACTCCCTCAATCTCGCCGAGCTCGTGGGAAGAGATGAGAACCGTCGTCTCATCCAACTGCCGCAATAGTCCCGCCATGAATTCATCGCGCACCAGCGAGTCCAGACCGCTCAGCGGTTCATCCAGCACCAGCAGCTTCGGACGGAATGGCAGCGCGCAGGCCAGGGCCACTTTCATCCTCATGCCATGCGAAAGATCGCCGATTCTGCGCTCGCGCGGCAGCCGTAACTCGCCCATCACCGACGCTTCGAGCGACTTATCCCACCGCGGATAGAAAGGCCGCAGATAGTCGAGATACTCAGCTACCGTGAGTGCCTTGGGGATATCCTGGTTTTCCGACACATATCCGATCTGCGCCAGCTCCCGAGGAGAGATGCGGCGCGAATCGACGCCCAGCACGGCGGCGCTGCCGCGCTCAGCCTCGAGTATGTTCATGAGGATTCGGATGGCCGTAGTCTTGCCGGCGCCATTCGCGCCGATCAGCGCGTACGCGCTTCCCTCGGGAACCGAAAAGCTCAACCCGTGCAGAGCTTCGTGACGCCCGAACGTTTTCCATAAGTTGTCGGCTCGAATCATTTTCGACTTACCTCCCACGGTTTCTCGAGCTTGGCCCATTGGGCTTCAACCTCCTGGAGGACCTCCGGTAATTCGAGCCCCACGCGCTTCGCCTCCACCACCAGTTGCTCTACTTCCTGCTTCAGAAGCCGTCTGCGTTCCGGGGCTCGAGTGACTGGTAAATCCGCCACCACAGTGCCGATTCCCGGACGAACTTCCAGCAGCTTTTCCTGGATCAGATGTTGAATCGCCTTGTGCGCCGTGTTGGGATGGATCTTCAGTTCGGCCGCCAGCGACCGCACGGAAGGAAAAGCCTGCCCGGCCTGAAATTCGCCGCTAATGACGGCCTTCTTCGCCGCGAATACAACCTGATCGAAGATGGGCTGGCCCGGCCGGAGCTCGAACCTGAACGGTGTCACACTGACAATGTGACACGTATCGCCGGCTCTGTCAAGTGTGGGGCACCCGCATTCCAGCGGGTCCAGCCGCCTGGAAAGGCGGCTGC
>PLDF01000156.1 GCA_003135055.1 Bryobacterales bacterium
TGTGAACGCTGCACGCATGAGTGCGTCGCAAAAGTGCGTGCGCCACGTCTATGGTTCCTGGTAGAGGCCGAGCACGTTGCCAGCCGGGTCGCGAAACCTCGCGGTGATCTCAGGGGCATCCGCGCCGATCGGCTGCACGATCTCGCCCCCGCTGGCGACCACCGCGTCCGCAGTTGCCGCTACGTTGTCAACCATGACGTAGATCAGAAGGCCGGGCGCCGTGGCCGGCGCGCGTCCGAGCACCCAGGTGCCGCTCACTTCGCCAACGCCGTCGTCAAAGGCGGTACTGCCATCGCCGCGCTGCCTGATGCGCCAGCCGAAGACTCGTTTGTAGAAGTCGGCCGAGCGCGCAATATCAGACGCGGGAATCTCGAGGTAGCAGATCTTGCCGTTTGCAAGCGTGGGAGGCATCGCTATCGGGTCCTTGAGGGCGTTTTCTCTTCCAGTATAGTGCCTCAAATTGAGCCGACCCGCAAGACCATCGGCACGCTGTTAGGGGGCTGCGGAGGACTCCCGCTTTCACGCTGATCGCCGTCCTGACGCTGACGCTGGGCAGCGGTGTCGATATTGCGATTTTCAGGCTGCCTACGTGCTGCGTCCGCTACGCTGCAGTTCGGGCCAGTCTTCCATCCGAAGATGGCTGAGCCGTAGAATAATCCTGCCGTTTAGGTGGCGCGAGTGGAGCGAAGCGCGTTCACACGATTGTGTGTGATGCACGCATGAGTAAGACGCATGAGTGCGCGCGCCACGAGTCCTTAGGAACTTCCCGCCTATATCCTCGTCTAATCCTCTAACGGCCGCGCCGCGCGCCCGAAGACCAGCGAGGAGACGCCCATGGAAACACTGGTAGCCGACCTTAAACAAGCCTTCCGTATGTTCCGCCAAAGCCCCGGCTTCACCGCCACGGCGGTTTCCGCGTTGGCCCTCGGAATCGGCGCCAACACCGCCATCTTCTCGGTCATCAACACCGTCCTGCTGATGCCGCTGCCGTTTCCCACGCCCGACCGCATCGTTGTCCTGATGAACAGCTCGCCACAGGGCAGTGGGCCGGCCGCATCCGTGCCGAAATACAATCTCTGGCGGCGGCAAACCAACGTCCTCGAAGACATCGCCGCCTACGACACCGGTGGACCCGGACTGAATCTCAGCGGCGGCGACCGCCCCGAACAGCTCAAGGGGATCCACGTCTCCTATGAGTTCTTCCATCTCTTCGGCGCCACGCCGGTTCTGGGCCGCACCTTCACTGCGGACGAAGACCGCCCCCGCGGCGGGCACTACATCGTGCTCTCCAATGGACTTTGGCGGCGCCGCTTCGGCTCCAACCCCGCCATGGTTGGCAAGATCCTCGCTCTGGGCGGCGAAGCCTACGCTGTGATTGGCGTCCTGGGCCCCGATTTCGCCTTCGATCCGCCCGCGGATCTCTACCTTCCATTCCAGGCCGACCCCAACAGCACCAATCAGGGTCATTACTTCCGCTCCGCCGCCCGCCTCAAGGCCGGCGTCTCATTGGGCTCCGCCAAGGCGGCCCTCAACCTAGCAGGCGAAGAGTTCCGGCGCATGTACCCGAACTCCATCGGTCCCAAGAACAGCTTCACCGTGGAGCCAATGCAGCAGCTTATGGTCCGCAACGTGCGCACCGCTCTCTATGTTCTGCTGGGCGCCGTCGCCTTCGTGCTGCTCATCGCCTGCGCCAATGTCGCCAACTTGTTGCTGGCGCGCGCTAACTCGCGCTCGCGCGAAATCGCCATCCGCGCCGCCATCGGCGCCGGCCGCGGCCGCATCGTCCGCCAACTGCTCACGGAAAGCCTGCTCCTCTCGGTGACTGGCGGCATCGCCGGGCTCGCCATCGGAGTTCTGGGAGTGCGCGCTTTGCTGGCCGTAAACCCAGGCGACATCCCGCGTATCGGCCCGGGGGGCGCCGCCGTCACGCTCGACTGGCGCATCCTCGGCTTCACGCTTCTTCTGTCTCTCGCCACCGGGATTCTCTTCGGTCTGGTTCCCGCCCTGCACGCCTCGCGCGTCGACCTTAACTCGACGCTCAAGGAAACCGGCGCGCGCTCCGGCTCCGGCCTCCGCCAGAACAAGGTTCGCGGTGTGCTGGTGGTCACCGAAATCGCGCTCGCCATGGTTCTGCTGGTGGGCGCCGGACTGCTCATCCGCACTTTCGCCGCGCTGCATCATGTGGACCCCGGCTTCGACGCACACAACGTCCTGACCATGGAAACGGCGCTTACCGGAACCCGGTTCGACCATACTGCCGCTATCGACGACGTGACTCGCCAGGTGCTCGAACGCATCCAGGCGATACCGGGCGTCGAAAGCGCCGCCGCCAGTTCTTACCTGCCGCTCGATGGCGGCCTTGGCCTTGGCTTTATCATCGAAGGGCGCCCGCTTACCAACGGACCCAACCACGGCGGCGCCGCCTGGAATTACGTTACGCCGCGGTTCTTCGATGTGTTCCGGATTCCCGTCGTCGCGGGCCGCGCCTTCACCGAGCGCGACAATGCCGCGGCGCCTCCCGTGGTGCTGATCAACCAGGCCATGGCCAAACGCTTCTGGAAGAATGAAAACCCCATCGGCCAACGGCTAATCATCGGGTCCGGCATGGGTCCCAACTTCGCTCAGGCCCCGGCGCAGATCATTGGCATCGTGGGCGACGCGCGCGATGGCGGCCTGAATAGCGATCCGGGCCCGGCGACGTTCGTTCCGCTCTCCCAAGTCCGCGATTCCTACATGGAGCTCAACAATACCTTCATGCCGCTCAGTTGGCTGGTGCGCACGCGGACGGCGCCTTTCTCGCTGAGCGCGCCCATCCAGCGCGCCTTCCAGGATGCGGCCGATCTTCCCGTGGCCCACGTCCGCAGCATGGACCAGATCGTGGTGCAATCCACCGCCGGCAACCAGTTCAATACCCTGCTGCTGGGCATCTTCGCCTTTTTCGCGATCCTGCTGGCGTCGATCGGCCTCTACGGTCTCATGGCCTATTCCGTCGAGCAGCGCACGCTGGAATTCGGCATCCGCCTGGCGCTCGGCGCCGATTTCCCGCTGCTGCGCAACATGATCGTGCGCCAGGCGATGACGCTGGCCCTGATCGGCATCGGAATCGGTCTCGCAGCCGCCTATGGGCTCACCCGTCTGATGGCCTCGTTGCTATTCGACGTCAAGCCGAACGATCCAGTTATCTTTGCGTCGGTAGCGGTTCTGCTGGGGCTCATAGCGTGTCTTGCCAGCTATATCCCTGCGCGCCGCGCCCTCCGCATCGACCCGGTGATCGCGCTGCGGTATCAATAGGAGGCGTGGGCCAGTTTTGAAAGGTGATGCCGCATGGCTCTAGCGCAGGCGAGCGGTAAGAAGCTTGCTGGCGTTGCGAGCGGTGACGCAAACGGCTTAATCCGATTTCAGACAAGCCAAAGGGCTTTGTAAACACAACGCGACTGATCGTTACCAATCATGCCGAAGGCTTTTCGCGTGCGCTAGGAACGGGACGCGCCCTGCTACTCGGCTGACAACCGTTAGATCCTGTTGCTAACGTTTTGATCGGCCTGCCCCGGAAAAACACGCCTGGATCTCGTATTGCGCTTCCGGCGGCAGGTTCGCAAAAGAAAACACCGCCGTTTCACCCGGGAACAGATCCGTAATCGTCAGCGTCTCCGCAGGCAAAGACAAGCCGGCGGCCGTATCGTATTTGGTGTCTGTGAGCGCTAGTGCAGCCAGACCTTGGGTGACGACCCCGCTACCGTTGCCCATCTTTTCGCTGCCGCCCACCTGATAGCTCACCGCCGCTCTTCCATCTACCGAAGCTGCGAGAGTTCCCCTCTGTGGTAGCGGCGACCAAGCCACTTGCATGGAGCCGTCCTGTGTCGCCACGTTGCAAGATACTATCAGGCGGTACACCCTGGCTTCGCCGGCGCTTTTCGCCGAAGGCTTCTCTCGTAGGATGCTCGCCACTATCACGGGAGCCTTAGCCGCCGCGCCATTCGTGTGCTGAACGGTCCACTCGGCGGCGCCATTCGATTCCATGGCGAGCGCCTGGATAAGCGCATCAATCGTCGCCTTGTCCGGTATAGGAATGCCCGCCGCACCCATCGCCCCGGACTTCATCTTCCGATCCACCAATGCAGCCGCGCCTGCGTTCGAGGGCGCCTCTCGCACCGTTTCCAGCGACACGCCGCCGGTTAGCTTGCTCAACAGCACCGCCGTCAAGCTCGGCGCCGCCTGTGCGGCATCGAAATGCTCGAGCGAAAGTCCACCGTTATTCGCCGCATCGGTGTGGCACACCGCGCAATACTTCTTTACCAGCGCATTCTGCTGGGCCGTCGGCATCACTTCCGCTGCCTGAGCCGAAACCGCCAACAATCCGGCCACTACCGCGGCGAAAAACCCAAACCGGCAGCCACGTGCGTAGTGCAGAGCGGAGCGCACTTCCTTGTTCCTTCCTCTTCTTCCTTGCCTATTGAGTATAGAACGGATTCGCCGCTACGCCGTAGTGTTTACCAATCGCCTTGGTGAAGAACAGTCGCGGCCCCGCGCCGAACGTAACACCGAAGGGGCGAATAGGCCGTCAACGGCGCTTGAGAATGCCAACGCGAGGGATCGCTCGCCACTTGGGCTGCCACCTGCGCGCGTCCTGCACCTGCAATTTGCGACCCCTTGGCATTCAGATTCCGAATGGCATCCGCGGACCAGACTCGGGCTCGCGACTTCCGGTTAGTTGCCGTAAATACGGCTCGCCTCACCTTCTGACTTCTGCCTCCTGTCTCCATATCCCCAGGGATATCAAGGGCGAAGCCCTTGCCTAGTTCTCCGTCGGCGTCTTTTCGATATGATCGACCACCAACATTTCGACCGGGCCTTTGTGCTTTTCCAATTTAAGACCGAGACTCTCTTGGATGGCAGCGAAGAGAGGTGGTACATCGACGTCCGCGGGATGGTCCTCCTTGGCGAATTCCAAGGCGAAATAATAGTTTCCCGAGAGGCCGGTCTGGTCCAATACGGAAACGCGCAGCACGCGTTGCAGCGCCTCCGTTAACTGAAGCATCGAGGCCCTGCGGCCCGTGATTGCGACGATGCCGGCTTTCGGGATAGTGGAGACCACCTTACCTTCGAGCTGGGCCGCGATGTCCCCCTGCTTTTGAAACCACTCCGGTAAGGCCGCCGGCTTCTCTTCGGCCTTGGCTTCCTTGATTTTGGGTCCGTTCTTTCCCTCGGTCAGAGCGTAGCCCTCCACCTCTTTGGTTACGCGGTGAGCGATCATCTTGAAGCGGTCCGCCAGGAGCGACTGAAACATCAGGCGAACCTGATCGTCGGTGGCGGCAGGCGCCGTGGTGGCGTCGACGGCATAGATGCAATCGCTGCCGGGAAGCGGGCCGGAGATGCGCCAGTCCTGCAAGCGGTAGGCGTATCCCACCAGATAATGGAGATCGGTGGTCCAGGTAATCCTTCCGCCGGAGCGCTGCGGGGCGACCTGGAGCCATGGCTGGTCGACCGGCTTGACGGAGGCCACCTCGAACGAAAGAGGCGCCGCCGTCTGCGCCTGCTCCTGCGCGCGGATGCGCGACGGGTGCAACACGCCGATAGCGATCGGACCGGCGACGGCGCCGATGGTGAGCAGGGCCAGCAGGAGCTTCTTGCCCGGTTCGAGTTGTTGCGCGAGGCGCGGAGTCATGATGCTCTCGATGCGGCGTTTCAGATCGGCGCCGGTGATGCCGGAAACGCAGGGGAGCGGAGATTCGAAGCAGAATTGGCAAACCTTGAGGATGCTCTCGGCGTAGATTTCGGGGTCGGCGCCGAGCTGGAGCACCTCTTCGTCACAGGCGAGCTCGCGCTCTTCGACCAACCGGGCGCCGAGCCACCAGACCAGCGGGTGGAACCAGAAGAGGGATTCGACCAGCATATGGATGGCGGCGGCGAGGTTATCGAGGCGGCGGATGTGGCAGAGCTCGTGTGCGAGCACGGCCTGCAATTGCGCCTTGGAGAGCTGCGCTTCGAGGCCGGCCGGCAACAGCATTACGGGGCGGAAAATGCCGAAGACGCCCGGTTCAAGTGCGGAGTTGGAGGAGAGAATCTCTATTTTCTTCTCACGGCCGATACGCGAAGCCGCAGAGAAGAAGTTGCCAGGGAGGCGGCTGGGCGTCCCTAAGCGAGCGTCACGAAATAACGCTGCCACAACTCGAAAGGGCGTCGTGGCGCCACACACGATCGTGTGAACGCGCTGCGGTCGTCCCGCGCCACGTTGAAATGGCACAGTTATTTCGTGACAAGTCCCCAACATTGGCGACGCGTCACGCGCGAGCGCTTGCGCCACAACGTCGGGAACCGGCGTCGCGCCGTGCACTGCGGCCGCAATTTTTTTCCAGCGCAGGCGCCACCGGATGAGAATGGCTGCGGAGCCGCAGAGGCAGAGCGCCCACACGGCATTCGGCAACCAATCGTGGCGGGCCGGCGGGGCGGCAGGCGGCGTGGGCACGACCGGCGGCGTGACCGGTTGGCGGGGCTCTGCCATCACGAATCTCAGTTGCGGCGGCGGGGCGGTTGGCGCATTGACCGGCGCGATCCGGCTGCTGAGCGAGACCAGCAGCGAGAACGGGATCAGGAATTTCACGGATGCCGCCATCCAAAGGGAATGGCGCGTGCGCGCGCGATTGCGGCGGAACGCCAGCGCCAGCAGGCCAATGACGGCGGCGAAAAGGGTGGATTCCAGCAGATGGTTGGCGAGCGGAATCATTGTGGCTTCTCCTTCCTGGCCAGATGTCGGAGGGCCTTCTGGGCTTCCCGGATGTCGTCGGGGCTGAGCTTGCCGGATTCGATCAGATGCGCCATCACCGGCTGCGAACGGCCGCCGAACAGGCGCAGCAGATCGTCCAGAAATCTTCGCACGGTGGCGCCGCGAGTCACGACGGCTTCGAAGATGTGGGCGTTGGAAATCTTGCGAACCCTGCGCACGGCCGCCTTTGCTTCCAGGCGATAAATGGTGGTCTGGATGGTCGTGTAAGCGGGCCGTTCGCGCTCAGGGAAAGCTTCCAGGATTTCACGGATGGAAATCGCACCACGGTCCCAAAGGGCCTGCATAATCTGCAATTCGAGGGGCGTGAACTTGGCGTAGTCCATCCTCAATTTCCTATATATGTGTGTGATGCTACTACATCTTTGTTAAACACGCAAGAGGAATTTGGACCTGGGCCGGTTAACACAAGCGGCGCCCATCGCGTCTTTAACCAGCGGTACAGGATTCGAACTTTTGGGAGGAGAGAAATGAAAGCAATTGCATGCTCCGCCATAGCCGTTCTCGCGATGGCGGCGTGTCTCGGAATCGTTAACGCCAGCGGCCCCATCGCCGTATATGCCCTGGTGGATAAGGTGGCGCTCGAACCCAACGCGGACCAACCCGAGCGTATCCGTATTTCAGGCGTTTTCATCGTGGCTGAGGAACGCTCAGACGTGTATTCGGCGCCGCAGCGGGGGTACCTTTATTGCGCGTTGCCGAAACAGAATGCCGAAATCGCTCGCCGGGAATGGGCGGATCTGAAATCGGTTGCCGGTGCGCGTCAGGTGGTCGGGATTGGATCCAGTTGGTTTTCGAAGGTGCGGGTCAGGAAGCCGGATGAGGAGGCGAAGTCCGCGGACGATTATCCGACGGGAAACGGACTGGTCAGGATAAACCCCGATCAGCCGCGGGCGAAGGCGCTGCTCGATTATAAGGATCGCTGAACCGGCATGGCATCCGTCGCATGGGATTATCCGCGGGCGGGAATCTGGCGGTTCTCGCGCCGCGACGCCATTCTGGTTGCGCTGGCTGCGCTGCACGGCGTGGTGCTGGTCGTGGTCACAGTCGTGGCCCAAGTAGTCTGGCCCCTGGCGCTGCTTATCGCCTTCGGCGTGTGGTGGAACTCAAACACCATCGCGCACAATTTCGTACACCGGCCCTTCTTCCGGTCGGCGGGTATGAACCGCCTGTTCTCCGCCGCTTTGAGTGTTCTGCTGGGCATTCCGCAGACGCTTTGGCGCGACCGTCACCTGGCGCATCACGCAGGCGTCGAATGGCGATTGCGCGTTTCGCGGCAATTGGGTATCGAGACAGCGCTGGTACTGTGCCTGTGGACGGCTCTGATCTCTCTGTACCCGCGCTTCTTTTTGCCGGCGTATCTTCCGGGATATTTCGCCGGGCTGGGGTTGTGCGCCATCCAGGGGCATTGGGAACACGCGGCGGGAAGGCCTACCAGCCACTACGGGCGCATCTACAACTTTCTGTGTTTCAACGACGGGTATCACGCCGAGCACCACGGCGATGCAGCGCTTCACTGGACAAAGCTGCCGTATCGCATCGATATTGGCGCATCTACCAGCCGGTGGCCGCCCCTTCTGCGCTGGCTAGAGGCGTCGCGCTGGATGGAGCCGCTGCGCTGGCTGGACGTGCGCCCGCTGGAGGCTCTGGAGCGCCTTGTGCTGCGGTCGCCCCGGTTACAGCGTTTCGTCTTGCGGAGTCACCGAAGAGCCTTTCGGTCACTCCTTCCGGAGTTGCGCGCCGTTCGCCGCGTCACCATTGTGGGCGGCGGTCTCTTTCCAAGGACCGCGCTGCTTCTGCGAGAACTGCTGCCCGCGGCAAGCCTCACCATCGTCGATTCCAGTGCGCGCAACCTGGAGACTGCGCGTAAGTTCCTGGGCGGCAACATAGAGTATCGCAACGAGCGCTACGTGGCTGGTGAATCGCGCGACAGTGACTCGCACGAATGTGACTCGCGCGATTGCGATCTTACAGTGATTCCCCTGTGTCTCGATGGCGACCGCGAGGCGATCTATCGCCATCCGCCCTCGCCGGCGGTGCTGGTACACGAGTGGATCTGGCGCCGCCGCGGAGCCGGCGCCATCGTATCCGCTTTACTGCTGAAACGCGTCAACTTGGTGCGGCAGAACCCGGTACAGGACAACCTGGTGCGGCAATGAGGAGCGCCTGCCTGCTGCTGGTCTTCGTGCTTGCGAAGGCGGCCATGATATGGGGCCACGCCGCGCCGGTAACGGGTTGGTGGCCGGTGGCGTACGTGTGGCAGGACGCGATGGTAGCCCTGGCGTTCGCGGCGTTCGACATCGGTTTGAGAAAGATCGGAGCGGCGGCATGGATTGCCGGTGTGGTTTACTGGGCGGCCGCAATTTATGCGGCAATCAACATCCCGGTGGGGCGCGTGGTTTCGACTCCACTGACGCGGCCTATGCTGCGCGCCGCGCGAGGGCCGCTGGCCGATTCCATACTGCTTTACGTGACCGCAACCAATGTCGTGCTGATCTTGGCGGTGCTGGCGGTGGCGGCAGGCTTGCCCTGGCTGTTGAGGCACGTGCTGCTGAGGCGCGTGCCCTGGCAGTTGGGGCGATGGGCGTTGGCTTGCGCTCTTGCGGCCGCGGCGCTGGGGCCGATGGCGAGCAGCCGGGTGGACGCGCGTGGAATGGATCGCAACGTGATCACGGCGTTGATCGGCAGCGGCCTGCCACGCGTAACCGGCGGTGCAGGAGCCAATGACTGGCGCGAATCGCGGTTCCAAACGGGAAGCGCGGCCGAGGATCTTTCGCGGTTTGCGGGATCTGCACGGGGACTCAATGTAGTGATGGTAAGCCTGGAATCCACCGCGGCTCAATATCTCTCGCTCTATGGGGCGCTCTATGACGGCGAGTACGACGTGATGCCCAATCTCAGCGCCCTGGCGCGGCGGGCGTTGGTATTCGAGAATGCCTACGCGGTTTACCCTGAGAGCATCAAGGGACTTTACTCGGTGCTGTGTTCCACGTTTCCCGCTTTCGACAGCCGGCCCGAGGAGTATGAGAACTTAGGATGCCGCTCGGTGGCCGCGGTTCTCGCCGGCGCGGGTTACCGCACGGCCATGTTCCATTCGGGACGTTTCGGGTACCTGGGGATGGAGTCGATTATCACTCACCGCGGTTACCAGACACTCGAAGATGCCGGCGATATCGGCGGAAGCCACAATTCGAGCTTCGGAGTGGACGAGCCCGCGACAGTGGCGCGGATGCTGGCTTGGATCGACGCTCTGCCGCGTGACCAACATTTTCTGCTCACATACCTGCCCATTGCAGGCCATCACCCCTATGCCACTCCGGAGCCCGGCCCCTTCCGCGGACCCGCGGAAATGGATCAATACCGCAACGCGCTGCACTATGGGGATGTTTCCCTGGGCGTCTTCATGGAAGGTCTGCGCGCGCGAGGCTTGGAGAGTAACACGGTCTGGGTGATCTACGGCGATCACGGCGAAGCCTTCCACCAGCACGAGGGTAACTATGGTCACACGTTCTTTCTGTATGACGAAAACATTCATGTGCCATTTCTCATTGCAGCGCCCGGCCTGATGCGCGGACAGGAACGGGTGCGCAAAGTGGTCAGCCTGGTGGACGCCGCGCCGACGATTCTCGACCTTGTAGGTATTCCAGCGCCGGTGAGTTATCAAGGCCGGACGATGCTCGATGGCACGCCGCGGATGGCGCTCTTCTTTGCGGATTACTCGTTAGGACTTCTGGGTCTGCGCGACGGGCCTTGGAAGTTCGTATATGAGATTGACTCGGGCAGGGCAAACCTTTTCGACCTGGATCGGGATCCGCGGGAGGCGTCGGACGTATCGGCGCGCGAGGCGGCGCGGGCACGGTGGTATGGGCAGGTGGTGCGCGGCTGGAGCAGTGCGCAGAAGAGCTATATAGCGCGGGGCGCGCGGCGGTGAAGGGGAGGCGTAATCCCGATTCCCCGGGTCGCCCGCAGCTAGCCAGCCCGGCGGGCTCAATCTATATTACCCGCGAGTGACGCGAAGGGACGAGTCGGCCGTCAACGTCGCCTGAGAACGCCCAACCCCGAGGGATCACCCGCCACTTGGCGACCAGAGGCCGTTTCTTCCCGTCTCCACTGGGCATCCGTGGGGCCCGATAGCGGCTGGCCGATCATGTCCAAGCTCGGGCCGGACCCTTCCGAAACATTCTCGGCACAGTTGTCAGCAAGACAGCCGGCATTCGATACTTGGCTCTATGATTGGGAAAATCCACACGGCGAGACTCTCAGCAATCCTCTGCGCCGACTGGGGCAAGGAAAGCCGCAAGCGTGCGGTTTACGTGGCGGACGTTGCTGCGCGGACTGTCAAGCGCATCGCTGGAAGCGAGTGGTCGGTAACCACAGTGCTTCGGGAAGC
The DNA here is from genome assembly GCA_003135055.1 of Bryobacterales bacterium. Classification (GTDB taxonomy): domain Bacteria; phylum Acidobacteriota; class Terriglobia; order Bryobacterales; family Bryobacteraceae; genus PALSA-243. The sequence goes on from PLDF01000156.1 coordinate 11,172, forward strand.
GGCGCGGTGGACGTCAGACGGGTCGGTGCTTGTGACCTTCGACGCACCCTTGGGAGTCCCAGAGAGCTACCTCGCTGCCGCGTCACGAATTCAGTCATGGCGGTTGCCAAAGACATTCCTTGAATTACTGGCATGCGCCTGCTCGACGCCTGGTTTCTTTGAAGCTACCTTAATCGCCGACGATTGGAGAATTGATCGTCCGTTCTTTTCCGTGCCCGGCGGAGAGGGCGGCCTTACATCGTATCGTGTCGCGGCAGATCGGATGGGAGTAGCCCTTTACAGAAGCATCGACAGGCTAACAAAGGCAAAAAGCCTCTTCGCCAAATCTGGCATTCCCGGATCGGTTGGAAGCGCCGCTTGCGCTCTTTGGCGGGACCTCGGAACTCGCTTGGCGCAGAGCCGCAGCTTCAGAGTGTGGCCGTTTGAGGGTGACCTGGAGTTGCTCCTCCGATCAGCGCCGGTTGTCATCGGTGAAATCTATCCAAGAGCGGCCTATGCAACAGCTTTGCTTGATACGCCCGCCACCGTGCGGCCCCCTTTGGCTGTGGCAAAGACTGATGTAACCGTACGCGGCTATGCGATCAAAGTACTCCAGAGGGCTGAATGGGTTCGCGCGCTGAGTGTCTCGATCGAGGACATTGAAGCCGCAGAAGCCAACGAAGACGACTTCGACGCTTGCCTCACCGCAGCGGCGCTCCTTCGTTGTGTGCTCGAAGAAGTTCCCCTTTGCCCGGCCATTCTCAACTCGGCCCAGGCAGAAGGAGGAATGCTCGGAACTGCAGCCATAAACCTCCGGTTGCCCGAACAAACGTTCCGCGCTGAACACGGCGGGGAGCACCGATCAAGAGCGTCGAGGGGTTCCGCCAAAAGACGTGTTGAAGTTCGAGGAGCACCTCGAACCTTTCGGTGTCCGATTGAAGGCTGCGAAAAGGTCTACGAAGGCACGCGCGGAGGCTGGGACGGCCACGTTGGATCTGCTCGAATTCATCCGCGCTGGCACCCCGAACTCACCTCCGTCGAAGCCCGCAAGAGACATTTCGAGATAGAGTTCCCTGATTTTTTTGGTTGACCCTGAGGAGTGGCCGCGTCGGCTCCGAAATCCAATCAGCACAAACTGACAATTTCCGGTGTATATAGATGGTGGTCTGTGGGAGGTCAATCGATCGATCTCCCTAACCCCTTAGTGCGTCCCGATCGCCGACGCCATCCGTCCGGCATAGGGCAAACTGACCAGTACCCATAGCAGCACGCCAGAGAGCGCCCGTCGGTAAGGAATGCTAACCTGCCCATAGCGAACGAATCGCGGGTGTATCATCACGGATCGGCCGTCCGCCGCCATATTGCCCATGAGCAAACTCGACGCTTTTCTCGCGTATGCCGAATCCAACCGGCTGGTGGTCAGTTGCATCGCCGGATTCCTGACTGTGTGCATTGCGTGGCTCGATTGGAGGCTGTTCGACGTTTCCATCGGCTTCCTGTACCTGATTCCCATTCTGTTTTCGGCGCCCGCGCTGAACCACCTTCAGATCGGAGTCTTCGGGGCGATTTGCGGCTACCTGACCGAAGCTCTCGATCCGGCGCAGGGCGCCTCGGGAAAGACCGGATGGGAATTGATCAGAAGTTTCAATCCGTTCGTCTGGGCGCCGGGCACCACGGGGCGCCTGGTTGTGGCGATCGCCGGCTTCACCATGACCGGTTTCTTCGTCGCCGAGCTGAACTATCGCCGCCGGATGCTGGCCGAACACCTTGCCGAGCGCGATAAGCACATCCTGCTCCGGCTGGAGGCGGAGCGGCAGTTGCTCATCCTCATCGAAACCAGTCCGCTGGCCATTCTCACCTTGAATAGCCGCAGTGAAGTGGAACTCGCCAACGAATCCGCCCGCCAGATGCTGGGCTTTGAAGAGGAGCTTCTGCGGGGCTTGCCTGTCGAACCGTACCTGCCCATTCTGGGCCGCATGCTGCATAGCTATCGCGACGGCGTCAATTTCCGTACCAATGTGGAGTGCAAGGCCTACCGGCGGGGCGGCGAAGTTTTCCTGGCGAACGTGTGGCTCTCCACCTACCGGACTTCGAGCGGCCCCGGACTCGCCGCCGTGGTGTGGGACGCTTCCGAAAATCTTCGCGACCGGGAAGGCTCGGGCCTCGACTCCATGATGGCCACCTCCCGCGTGCTGGTGGGCGCGCTTTCGCATGAAATCCGCAATCTGGCCTCCGCCGCCGCGTCGGCTTACGCCGCGCTGGCCTCCGCGCCGCAGATTGCGCAGCACGAAAGGTATCAGGCTCTGGGCGCCCTGATTCGCGGATTGGAAAAGATCGCCTCCGCGGGATTGCAGATGGCGTCGGGCAATGAGCATGTGGTGGCCGGCCTCGCAACGGTGCTCGATGAAACCCGCATCGTGATCGAGCCTGCGTTGAAGGAAACGGGCATCGAGCTGGTCTGGGAAGTGGCCGGCTCGCTTCCCCTGGTGCAGGGCGATCATCACAACCTGCTGCAAGCTTTCTTGAACCTGGTCCGCAACAGCCAGCAAGCCATGGAAGGCCGGGAGCGCCGCCAGTTGCGAATCGCCGCGACCGTGGAAAACGATGCCGCCGTGGTTCGCTTCTACGATACCGGGCCGGGCGTGGCGCACCCCGAAGATCTCTTCCGCCCCTTCCAGCCGAACGCCGCGCATAGCGGCCTGGGCCTTTATATTACGCGCGCCATTCTGCGGTCGCAAGGCGGCTCCCTGCGCTACGAACCGCAACCCGAAGGCAGCTGCTTTACAGTGGAGCTCTGGCCGGCGGAGAATGTAAGTGAGGGTTGATGCATACCGAACGTGCGCTGATTCGCGCTTTGCTGGTGGACGATCACGCTCTGTTTCGCGAAAGCGTGGCTCACGCCCTGGCCGGCGAGCCGTGGCTCGAGGTGGAACACTGCGCCAGCATTCGCGAAGCGCTCACGCTTCTTGCGGAACGCCATTTCGACATTGTGTTGCTCGACCACGATCTGGGCGGCGAGCGCGCCTCGCAGTTTCTACCGGCTGCGCGCCAGAGCGGCTTCGAGGGGCGCGTGCTGATTGTAACGGCTTGGGTGAGCGACACCGAAGCGCGCCGCCTGCTTCGCCAGGGCGTGGCCGGTATTTTCTTGAAGGAATCGCCGCTCGGCGAATTGAGCGAGAGCATACGAACCGTGGCGGCCGGCGGCACGTTGCCCGATCGGTCATCCGGCGGCGCCGGCGGTGCGCAAGAATCCGATCCGGCGGTCGCTTCGGCCTTCACCGAGCGCCAACGTAAGGCTCTGCGGTACGTGCTGGAAGGCCTTTCCAACAAGGAGATCGCGTGGCGTTTGCAGATTTCCGAGAGCTACGTCAAATCGATTCTGCAGAGCCTGTTTCAAAAAACCGGCGTGCGCACGCGCGGCCAATTGGTGCGCGTGGCATTCGAACAATATGAAGACCAGTTGTAACTTCGAGAGGGAAGAGAGAAGTGGTTTTTCGACGCAGAGACGCGGAGGCGCGGAGATAAGCGCCGAGAAGATAAGTCTTTAGTTTTTTTGAGTTTGCTCAGCGCCGATCTCTGTGTCTCCGCGTCTCCGCGTCGAAGAACACTTACACTTATGCATCTCAGGATTACCCGAAAGATACTCTATCGGCTTACGGCAGCGGTGCGCTAACGTAACCCATAACTGACCGGCGCCCTCAGAGCCGGTCAAAACCGAGGCTAGGGGTGAGTGCTGCTGTCGTTTACGGGCGGTTCCATCAGAACCGCCCCCCTCGGTAGTCTGTCCACAGTGGCGCGGGCCCATGGCCTGCGCTGTCCCGAGCCGCTCCGAGCGCTCGGCCTTCAGTCAAACCGATTCATTCACAAGCCTGGCCATGGACCCGCCGCACGGCCTCCGGTCCGGCCTAAGTCATAGAATGAAAGAGTGCCGACCCTCGATCAGACAATTCCCGCCATTCTGGAGAAGCTCCACATTGAGCCCATCAATTCCGGAGCCTGTTACGGAGACTGGATCCCCGACCCTTCCGGCGGCGAATTGGAATCGCTGAGCCCCGCCACCGGCGAGCCCATCGCCAAAGTCCAACTTGCCAGTCTTGCGGACTATGAGTGCGTTATGACTCGCGCCATGGCAGCGTTTCCCGATTGGCGCATGGTTCCGGCGCCGCGGCGCGGCGAAATTGTGCGCCAGATCGCCAACGAGCTTCGCCTGCACAAAGCGGAGCTGGGCGCGCTGGTGTCGCTCGAAATGGGAAAGATACTCGCGGAGGGTCTGGGCGAGGTGCAGGAGATGATCGACGTCGCCGATTTCGCCGTCGGCCTGTCGCGCCAGCTCTGCGGCCTTACCATGCACAGCGAGCGGCCAGGCCACCGCATGTATGAGCAGTGGCATCCGCTGGGAATTGTGGGCGTCATCAGCGCGTTCAACTTTCCGGTCGCGGTGTGGTCGTGGAACGCCATGATCGCGGCCGTGTGCGGCGATTGCGTGCTGTGGCGTCCATCGTCGGAGACGCCTCTGGCCGCCATCGCCGTGCAGAAGATCTGCAACCGCGTGCTCGATCGCCACAATCTGAAGGGCGTTTTCAATCTGGTGATCGGCCCCGCCGATCCCATTGGCGAAGCGCTGGTCAACGACCGCCGGATTCCGCTGGTGAGCTTCACCGGATCCACCGAAGTCGGCCGCCGCGTCGCCGAATCCGTCGCCCGCCGCCTGGGCCGCAGCCTGCTCGAGCTGGGCGGCAACAACGGCATCATCGTCATGGACGACGCCAATCTCGATCTGGTTCTGCGCGCCGTGCTCTTCGGCGCGGTGGGCACTGCCGGACAGCGTTGCACCACCACCCGCCGGCTCTTCCTGCAGCGCGGCGTAGCAGCCACAGCAACCGAGGCGCTGATTGCCGCATACAAGGAGGTAAAGATTGGCGACCCGCTGGACGAGGAGACTTTGATGGGCCCGCTGGTCAACCGCCGCGCCGTCGCCGATATGATGGACGGGCTCGCCCGCATCCGCGAACAGGACGGCGAAATCCTCTACGGCGGCGGACACCTGACCGGATGCTACGTCCAGCCGGCGCTGGTACGCGCACGGCCCGATATGCCGATACTGAGCGAAGAGATCTTCGCGCCGATTCTGTATCTGGTTGAATTCGACGACCTGGACCAGGCGATCCACTGGCACAACGATGTGCCTCAAGGGCTGTCTTCGGCCATGTTCACGGCTAACCTCATCTCCGCGGAGACATTCCTGAGCCATCGCGGCAGCGATTGCGGAATCGCCAACATCAACATCGGCACCAGCGGCGCGGAAATCGGCGGCGCATTCGGCGGCGAAAAGGAGACTGGCGGCGGGCGCGAATCCGGCAGCGATTCCTGGAAGGCTTATATGCGGCGGCAGACGAACACCGTCAATTGGTCCGCACAACTGCCCTTGGCGCAGGGGATCAAATTTCAGATGTAAGACAGACCTCCTGGTCTGTCTCCGCCGGCTTTCAGCCGGCGTTCTTCACGAGGGACAATTTTTGTACTTCGCGCGCGGAGCGAAGCGGGTTCTCACGCAGCGACAGAATGGTCTCTTCGGGAGCGTCTCTTCCTTCGTAAACCGACTTATCGCAAGGTGAAGAGAGCCGGCTGAAAGCCGGCTGTAGCCAGGATTGGCTGCCCCACATTAGCCACCCGCGCGCATCGTCCGGACAACCCAATCGGTTCCGCGAATGGCCACAGCGCCGGTGTAGCCCGGGCCAACATCCAAGCCGAAGAGGGACCACTCCGCGGCGCCCGGGCGGCCGTCGATATGAACAAACGCAGCCGGTTCGCGCGGCGCCAGCGTCACTTCGAACCGGTCGAGTCTCCGCGGAAAGACCGCCTCCCAAGGCTTTGATGTAGGCTTCTTTGCGAGTCCAGCAGTGGAAGAACGCGGGCGTGCGAATTGCCTCGCTCAGTGCCAGGAGCTTGCGGCATTCCTCCGGGTGGCAGAATCGCCGCGCGACGCTTTCCAAATCTCGCATGGGGCGGATCTGCTCGATATCGATGCCTACTTCCTCGGTTCGCGCTACGGCGCACGCGGCCATCGCGCCCGAATGCGAAAGGTTGAATTGCAGAGGCGTACCTTGCAAGGCCGGCTTTCCACGGTTGCCGAAGGTGAATTCGAGGCTGGGGGGGCCGCATTCAGGTATCGGCCGAGCAGCGTGCGCAACCAACCGTGACTCGTGATGAAGGCATCGCGGCCGGTCTCGAAGCGGAATCGGGCGGCGCGCCGGCGCTCTTCGGGGTCCAGAAGCGCGAACAGGGCATCACGCTCCGCGACCGAAACTTCGAGTGAGCGATACCATACGTGAATCTCGGTTTGCGTGGGGACCGGAAAACGCTCCATGGTTCTACGGTACACGGGTATGACATTGCACAGCCCGTGGGCCAATTCCACGGGTTCGGCTTGACAAGACGCCTACTACGCCGTACGATATATTCAGTGGGACGTAATAAATGACAGACCCAACGCTTCTTGTTCTCGCCAGCCTGGCCGATGGCGACAAACACGGCTACGCCATGATGGAGGATATTGAGCGGTTCGCCGGCGTCCGGCTGGGCCCAGGCACGCTTTACGGCGCGATCACGCGGCTCGAAGAGCGCGGCTGGATCCGCGCAGTGGCTGCCGAGGACCGGCGCCAGCCATATACCATCACGGCGCTTGGCCGCCGCCATCTTGAGGAACAGGTGAGCAGCCTGAACGCCGTCGTGAAAGCGGCGCAGCGGAGGCTCAAGCACGCATGAAGCATTGGGTCCGGCTGGCATCCTATTTCTATCCCGCTTCGTGGCGCAGACGCTACGCCAGAGAACTCGACGCCCTTTTGGACGAAGCCGACACCCAGTGGAAAGACTTCTTCGACATTCTCAAAGGAGCGCTTACAATGCATTTCACTTCCTGGAACTTCAAAACTATCCTGTTCACGTTTGCTGGGATCGGCGCTATAATCGCCGCCGCAATCGCCTTCAGTATTCCGCGCCAGTATCGATCGATGTCCGTTATGCGCCTCCCTGGCTCCGTCGAAGGGGATGCGCGGATCGATTTCGCTCAACATGTCAATCAGATGGAGCGGGAAGTTCTGAGCAGAACGTCCCTGGAAGGTCTGATTACGGAATTGGATCTGTACAAGCGCCAACGTACGTGGAGACCCGGGGAAGCCATCGTCCGCGACATGCGAGACCACGATATCCGTATTGGGACGATTCAGGCTCCAGGAAGTAATGTGAGCCCAACGGCATTCTCCATTGCCTTTAGCTACCCCGATCCAAAACTCGCGCAAATCGTCACCTCATTGCTCGTTTCGAAATTCATGGAAGAAAATGAGGCGTATAACCATGGGGTATTTCAACGCTGGCGCGGCCGCGACTTTGCCGAAGTTCGAGCGCAGTTCCGATCCGTGGGACTCCTCGACCCGGCGACTTGGCCCGAGCAACCGATCCTTCCGCGCAAAACACAGCTTGTGTTGATTGGTCTCTTCTCCGGCCTGCTTGCCGGACTAACCGTAGCCTACGCATCGCACTGGCGGATCTCGATCGTCCGCAGGCCCGCGCATTAGCCGCTTACAATAAGTTCATGTCGAAGATGCTGGAGGAGACGCGCCAGCAACCTGAAGCTCTCTCGCGAACTCTTGAAGAGGCATCCGACGCCTTGAAGAAGCTCCGCCACCGTTTCGAACGCCACCGGCCCAAGCTGGTAATCCTGGTAGCCCGCGGCACGTCCGATAACGCCGCGCAATTCGGCCGCTACCTGATTGAAATCACCGCGCAGATTCCGGTTTCGCTGGCGGCGCCATCGGTGGTGACGCTCTATCATTCCGAGCTCGACCTCTCGGACGCGCTGGTGGTGGGCGTTTCGCAATCGGGCGAATCCACCGATACCAACGCCGTGCTGGAAGACGCCCGCCGCCGCGGCGCCGTTACCTTGGGCATCACCAACGAGCCATCGAGCGCGATGGCCCGCATCTGCGAATATGCGCTGTTTGCGCGCGCGCAAAAGGAAGAGAGCGTCGCCGCCACCAAGACCTATGCGTGCCAGCTTATGGCGTTCTATCTGCTGGCCTGCGCGCTGGGCGGCAAGGTGGATCCGGAAGCGCTGCGGCGCCTGCCCGATCAAGTGGAGCGCGCGCTGCGCCTGGAAAATTCCATCGCAGAAGCCGCCGCCGATTATGCCAATATGACGCGCGCCGTCACCGTGGGGCGCGGCCTGAACTATGCCAACGCGCTGGAGTTCGGCCTGAAGTTGATGGAAACCTGTTATGTGGTGGCCGAGCGATTCTCCGCCGCGGACCTGATGCATGGGCCCATCGCCATGGTGGAGCGCGCCTTTCCGGTATTCGTTTTCGCGCCCGCGGGCGTCACGTGGCCCTCGATCTCTTACGTGCTCGACCGGGTGCGGGAGCTGCGCGCGCAGACGCTGGTGATTACCGATTCCACTAACGCCGAGGCCGCCGCGAGAGGCTCGCGCGTGATCCAACTGCCGGATGCGGTGGAAGAGATCTATACGCCCATCCCTTACATTGTGCCCGCCCAGTTGTTCGCGGCGCACCTCGCGGCCATCAAGGGCCTCGATGCGGACCGGCCGCGCACGCTGCAAAAAGTGACGCTGACCATGTAGAGTGGAAGCATCTTGTACTCCGCCAACCCACAACGTTACGACGCCATGACTTATCGCCGCTGCGGCAACAGCGGGCTTTTGCTTCCCGGCATCTCGCTGGGCCTCTGGCACAATTTCGGCGGCGTGGACGCCTTCGAAAACGGCCGCGCGATGCTGCGGCGCGCCTTCGACCTGGGCATCACGCACTTCGACCTTGCCAACAACTACGGGCCGCCGCCGGGCTCGGCCGAGGAAAGTTTCGGCCGCGCGCTACAGCTCGATTTCGCGCCCTATCGCGACGAGCTGATCCTTTCCACCAAGGCGGGCTACGACATGTGGCCCGGCCCCTACGGCAGTTGGGGCTCGCGCAAATACCTGCTGGCGAGCCTCGATCAAAGCCTGGCGCGCATGGGCGTCGATTACGTGGATATCTTCTACTCGCACCGTTTCGACCCGCAGACGCCCATCGAAGAGACCATGGGCGCGCTCGATCAGGCGGTACGGTCGGGCCGTGCGCTGTATGCCGGAATCTCGAACTATCCGCCGGCCGAGACGGCGAAGGCGGCCGCGATTCTACGCCGTATGGGCACGCCGTGCGTGATCCATCAGTTCAAATACTCGATGCTGCTGCGCACGCCCGAAGCGGGCTTGCTGGACGAGCTGCGGCGGGAAGGCATCGGCGGCATCGCGTTTTCTCCGATGGCGCAGGGCCTGCTCTCCGACCGGTATCTGAGTGGCATCCCCGCCGACGCGCGCGCGGGCAAATCGCACGGGTTCCTGAAACCGAAGGAGGTCAGTGAGCAACGCATCGAGCAGGCGCTGGCGTTGAGCGCGATTGCGCGCGAGCGCGGCCAGACGCTGGCGCAGATGGCGCTGGCGTGGGTGATGCGAGACCCGGCGGTGACCAGCGCGCTCATCGGCGCGAGTAAGTTGGAACAGGTGGAGCAGAATGTAGCGGCGCTGGCTAACTTGCGATTCTCGGAAGAAGAGCTGCGGCGGATCGACGAAATCGTCTGATGTGGCGCGGGGCCGAAGCGCGTTCACGCGCGATCACCTCGCGGGCGCGGGCGCCGCCGGCAGCATATTCCGGATAGCCGCGATGCGCCAGCCATCCGCGCCGCGCGTGGCGACCCGGGTCACTATCAGCGTGGTCCACATGTTGCGGTTCTGGCCGCCGGCCAGACCGGTGAGATCGTAATGCCCATCCGCAACGGCGATGCCGGGCGCGAGAAAACGTACCGACGTCACGGTAATCGTTCGCCTGCCGCCCGTGCTTTGAGAACTTGCCAGCGTGCCTTTCACCACTTCGGCGCTGCCTTTGCGCCACTCGCCGGACGAGACGAGCTGATCGGCATCCGCCGTGAATAGCGATTCCAGCGCATGGGCGTCCTGGCTCTCGCGCGCATCCATATACTTCTGCACAATCGCCCTGACGGCCGCTTCATCGCCCGCGGTGGCCACGGGACGCTGCGCAAACAACGACCCGGCGAGGAGGATGCAGGCCAGGCACGCCAAGGGCGCTGGTATTGCGTTAAGTGCGGAGGTTCTCATGACTGATATGGTGCCAGTTTTCGACAACCTTGCGCTACCGGCATCGGCTGCCCCAAAAAAACGCCAACCTTGGCCGCCCTTGCGTCGTATTACTTTCATATGGCAATCCTTGGCAACCAGATCAGGCACGTCCTGCGCCGCCTGCGCCGCTCGCCGATGTTCACCGCTATCACGCTGGTGACGCTTGCCACCGGAATCGGCGCGAACACCGCGGTCTTCAGCGTGATTGAGGGCGTACTGCTCAAACCGCTGCCCTACGCTGAGCCCGATGAGTTAGTGGGCGTATGGCTCACCGCGCCGGGAATAGGCCTTAAAGAGGTAAACGCGTCGCCCTCCAGCTATTTCGTCTTTCGCGAAGAGAGCCGCGTTTTTCAGGATATCGGACTTTGGGATAGCGACAGCGACAGCGTCACCGGTCTGGCCGAACCCGAACAGGTTCCTACTCTCAACGTGACCGATGGCATCCTGCCGCTTCTGGGCGTGCAACCGATCCTCGGACGCTGGTTCACGCGCAAGGACGATTCGCCCGGCAGCCCGGAAACCATCATGCTGTCTTACGGCTATTGGCAGCGCAAGTTCGCCGGGGACCGTTCGGTAATCGGCCGCCGAATCGACGTGAACGGCCGGCCGCGAGAGGTGATCGGCGTATTGCCTTCCACCTTCCGCTTCCTGAATTTGAAGCCCGCGCTGCTTCTGCCTTTCCAGTTCGACCGCGGCAAACTCTTCCTCGGAAACTTCAGTCGCCAGGGCATAGCCCGGCTCAAACCCGGCGTGACGCTGGCCCAGGCAAATGCCGATGTGGCGCGGATGCTTCCGATCGTGAACGCGAAGTTTCCGCCGCCGCCGGGATACAACCTCAAGATGTTCGAGGACGCGCGCATTGCTCCCAACCTCCGGTTCCTGAAGCAGGATGTGATCGGCGATATCGGCAGCGTGTTGTGGGTCCTGATGGGGACCATCGGCATCGTGCTGCTGATCGCATGCGCCAATGTCGCCAATTTGTTACTGGTGAGGGCCGAGGGACGCCACCAGGAACTCGCCATTCGCACGGCGCTGGGGGCGGACCGGCGGCGCATCGCAGCCGATCTGTTGTTCGAAAGCGTCAGCCTGGGCATGGTTGGCGGCGCGCTGGGATTAGGCGTTGCCTATGGCGCTTTGCGATTGTTGGTAGCGATGGGTCCGGCGAGTTTGCCGCGTCTCGACGAAATCTCCATCGACCCGTGGGTGCTGCTATTCGCGCTGGCGATCTCGCTGATTGCCGGCCTGCTGTTCGGGCTGATTCCGGTTTTCAAATATGCCGGGCCGCGGATGGGCACGGCGCTGAGGCAAGGCGGGCGCACGCTCAGCCAGAGCCGCGAGCGCCATCGCGCGCGGAGCACGCTGGTGGTGGTGCAGGTGGCGCTGGCGATGGTGCTGCTGATCGGCTCGGGCCTGATGATCCGCACGTTCCAAGCCTTGCGGCAGGTGCAACCGGGATTCACGCGTCCGCGGGAGGTCCAGACGCTGCGCTTCTTTATCCCGGCGGCTCAAGTGCGTGATGTCGAGCAGGCGGTGCGGATGCAGCAGGAGATTCTGCGAAAGATCGAGGCGATCCCCGGCGTTTCGTCGGCGGCGTTTTCCACTTCCATTACGATGGACGGAAACAACGGCTTCGACCCGATATTCCCCCAGGACAAGCCCTATGGCGAAGGCAAATTGCCGCCCCTCCGGCGCTTCAAGTTTGCTTCGCCAGGTTTTTTGCACACCGTAGGCAACCCACTCATCGCGGGCCGCGACTTCACCTGGACCGATCTCTATGAGAAAGCTCCGGTCGCGATCGTAACCGAGAATCTGGCGCGCGAGTATTGGCGGGAACCCTCGGCGGCGCTCGGCAAGCGAATCCGTTCGGACCTGAAAGGCCCATGGCGCGAAATCGTCGGCGTGGCCGGCGACGAGCGCGACGATGGCGTGAATCAGAAAGCGCCAACCACCGTATATTGGCCCGCTCTGAGGAGCGATCTCTGGGGCGACGGCGTCAACGCGCCGCGAACGGTGGCCTTTGCGATCCGCAGCGGCAGGACCGGCTCGGAAACTTTTTTGAAGGAGGTGCGGCAAGCGATCTGGTCGGTCAATCCGAACCTGCCGCTGTTCGATGTGCGCACGCTCGACGAGATTTATACCAAGTCGATGGCGCGGACCTCGTTCACGCTGGTCATGCTGGCGGTCGCCGGAGGCATGGCGCTGCTGCTCGGCGTGGTCGGCATCTACGGCGTGATTTCGTACTCGGTATCGCAGCGAACGCGCGAGATCGGCATCCGCATGGCGCTAGGCGCGCGCCAGCGGGAACTGACGGGGATGTTCGTTCGCCACGGGTTGTTGCTGGCTATGATCGGGCTGGCATTCGGATTGGTAGGGGCGGTGGCAGTTACGCGATTGATGTCGTCGCTGCTGTTCGAAATCAAGCCTGTCGATCCGGTTACCTATGGAGCGGTGGCGCTTGGACTCGCCGGGGCGGCGGCGATGGCGAGTTACTTACCGTCGCGGCGGGCGGCGGCGGTGGAACCGGTGGAAGCTTTGCGGGCGGAGTAAGTGGCGGAGTAATTGATAGGCCGGCTTACCGCCGCGGGTAATATCCGAGTTCTTGCAGCAACCGCCGCTCGGCGATTCTGTTCACCGAATTGAGCCGCAGCAATCGTATCGTCGCCGCGCGCCCTGCGAGGGGCCACTCAACCGCCGGGCGCCGGGTAGCGTCGAAGAACCCGGCGTGGCTGGCGCCTTTCGCTCACGACTCATCCGCTGCTTGCTGCATCCCGGCAGCTCCCAGCGATGCCAACAGCTCGGCAAGCCTGTCGTAGCTCATAGTCACTCCCTGCTCCATGGGGGACTTCAGGGCAATGTCGCGCGCCTCCCGCGATTCGTAGCGCACCGTGAGTGTGAGCGTGGTTTTGCCGCCCTGCTCGACCAGCACGTACGTTACCAGCGCCTCGCCGGGGTACCAGGCCTCGTCGAACCTCTCGGTGACGGCGAACCGCTCCGGCGCCACGATTTCGCGGGTGACGCCGCGCACCCCCATTTCGGTTCCGTCCGGACCACGCCACAAAAAACGATAGGCGCCACCCACCCTCAGATCGATCTCGCAGACCGGCATCGACCAGTCCGGCGGTCCGAACAGCCACTGCTTGATCAGTTCGGGTTTGGTCAATGCGTCGAAGACCAGGCTGCGTGGCGCATCAAAGACGCGAGTCATCGCGATCTCGCGGTCGGTGGGCGTACCTACTTTCAATGTTCCGCTGTTCTTCACCGGTAGTCTCCTCTATCGCTTCGTGCGCCCTCGTTTTTTCTCCTTGGTCTTCAACTCGTCAAGCAGGGCGTCCAGGCGCTGGAACCTGCCCTCCCAGAAACGGCGGTAGTCTTCCAGCCACCCGGCAGCCTCCGCGAGCGGCCTGGCTTCGAGCCGGCACGGCCGTCTCTGCGCGTCACGGCCGCGCGAAATCAGGCCCGCCCGCTCCAGCACCTTGAGGTGCTTGGAGATTGCGGGCTGGGTCATTGCGAACGGCTCGGTCAGTTCCGTCACCGACGCCTCACCCGACGCAAGCCGGGCGAGGATCGCCCGCCGCGTTGGGTCGGCGAGCGCCGCGAACGCTGAATCAAGGCGCTGGGAAGATTTAATTACCAATCAGTTATATAACTATCTAATTATGTATGAAACCGCCGCTTCCGTCAAGTACCCGTCCGGCAGAGGGTGTGCGACATGAAAGTG